>JAFQKO010000105.1 GCA_017396865.1 Clostridia bacterium
AGCGTTACCGTGGTCTTTCGCTTTGTCTGACACAAAAATGCCTGATTTTTAAGTGCTTTGCAGTTTTGCCGCTGCAGATTTTTTCTTGCAAGGATGGCTTGAAACCGCAGGAATACTGCCGTATTTCAAGGTTGAAAACATTCTTGCCGGGAAAAAGACCAAGGCAAAACCGGGTTTCTCACTGTGGCGCACCGCCCAACGGGCGGTGTTTCTTTTTGGTGATTTCTTTCGTCGGCTCAAAACCGCTCAAAAGTGGTGAGATTCTGTTCAACTTGAGTGACGGCGTATGTCGATACGCCGAACGAAAGTTGGGCGGAAGATTGCCGCTTTTTCTCAGAATAAAAAACGCTCAAAAGTGGTGAGATTCTGTTCAACTTGAGTGACGGCGTATGTCGATACGCCGAACGAAAGTTGGGCGGAAGATTGCCGCTTTTCAGCGGTTTTACTTTATTCCAATTCAAATGCGCCGGTATAGAGCTGATAATACTTACCCTTTTCGGCGATCAGCTTATCATGGTTGCCGCGTTCGATGATCCGACCCTGCTCCAGCACCATAATGACGTCGGAATTACGGACGGTGGAAAGGCGGTGGGCAATGACGAACACCGTTCTCCCCTTCATCAGCCGATCCATTCCCTTTTGCACCAAGGCCTCGGTACGGGTATCGATGGAGGAGGTGGCCTCATCCATGATCATCACCGGAGGATCCGCCACCGCCGCGCGGGCGATAGACAAGAGCTGACGCTGACCTTGCGAAAGGTTGGCACCGTTGGCGGTGAGCATCGTTTGATACCCATCGGGCAGGCGGCGAATGAAATCATCGGCATTGGCCAGCTTTGCGGCGGCGATACATTCTTCGTCGGTCGCATCCAACTTGCCGTAGCGGATGTTCTCCATCACCGTGCCGGTAAAGAGGTTGGTATCCTGCAGGATCACGCCGAGGGAGCGGCGCAGATCGGATTTTTTGATCTTATTGATATTAATGCCGTCGTAGCGGATCTTGCCGTCGGCAATATCGTAAAAGCGATTGATCAGGTTGGTAATGGTGGTTTTACCTGCGCCCGTTGCGCCGACAAACGCCACCTTCTGACCCGGCTCGGCGTAGAGGGAAACGTCATGGAGCACGATCTTTTCAGGCACGTAGCCGAAGTCCACGTGATCCAGCACCACATCGCCCGCCAGCTTGGTATAGGTAACGGTTCCATCAGCCTGATGGGGATGCTTCCACGCCCACATGCCCGTGCGCTCGGCACATTCCACGATGGTGCCGTTTTCCTCGCGGCAGTTGACCAGCGTAACGTAGCCGTCGTCGGTTTCGGGCTGCTGATCCATCAATTCAAAGATACGGGCAGCACCCGCCTGCGCCATCACGACCGCATTGACCTGCTGAGAGATCTGGGAGACGTTGCCGCAGAATTGGCGGGTCATATTGATAAAGGGCACCACCGCTGCGATGGTGAGAGGGGCGCCGAAGCCGACCAACGAGAGGTTGGGTGCACCGCTGATCAGCAGCAGGCCGCCGGTGACCGCCACCGCAACGTAGAGGATATTGCCGATATTGCCGAGGATCGGCATCAGAATATTGGCAAAGCGGTTGGCGCTTTCGGCATCCTTAAAGAGCTGCTCATTGAGGGCATCGAAATCCTCTTTATTCTTTTCCTCATGGCAAAAGACCTGAACCACCTTCTGGCCGTTCATCATCTCCTCCACGTAGCCCTCTACCTTACCCATCGCCTGCTGCTGGCGCACAAAGTAGCGGGCGCTGTTGCCGCCCACCTTCTTGGTGACAGTAAACATGGCAACCACGCCGAGGATCACCACCAAGAACATCCAAATGCTGTAGTAGAACATAATGGACACACACATGGTGAGCACCACAACGGCATTGAGCAGGTTGGGCAAGCTTTGGGAAACGAGCTGCCGCAGGGTATCGATATCGTTGGTATAATGGCTCATGATATCGCCGTGGGTATGGGTATCGAAATAGCGAACGGGCAGCCGCTGCATCCCATCGAACATCCGACGGCGCATCTTATGCAAGAAGCCCTGGGTGACCACCGCCATCACGCGATTATAGGTAAAGGAGCAGGTGAGCGCCACGGCGTAGATACAAAGCAAACCGATCGTCAGCTTTAAAATATCGCCCGAAACGGCATCCAAGCCTGCCTGCCAGCCATCGACCTTACCGATCGCCATGCCCTTTTCGATCAGCTTGATGGTCTGATTCATAAAGAGGGAGGGCAGGGTACTGGAAACGGCGGTGATCAGCAAGCAGACAGCCACCAGCGTCAGGTGGCGGGGATAGTCCTTAAAAAGCTGCTTAATGACCCGCTTCAAGGTGCCCTTGGGGGCTTTGATGGGCGGGCGGGTATCAGTTTTTCTCGGCATTTTCCGCACCTCCCTTATTCTGCGAGGTATAAACCTCTTGGTAAATCGCATTGCGTGCCAGCAGCTCGGCATGGTTGCCGACGTCGTCGATCCGACCGCCGTTCATCACAACGATCATATCGGCCTCCTCCACCGAGGAGATCCGCTGGGCGATGATCAGCTTGGTGGTGCCGGGAATCTCTTCGCGGAATGCCTTGCGGATCATGGCATCGGTATGGGTGTCCACCGCGCTGGTGGAATCGTCCAAAACCAAAACCTTCGGTTTTTTCAGCAGAGCGCGGGCGATACAAAGCCGCTGCTTCTGCCCGCCCGAAACGTTGGTGCCGCCCTGCTCAATATAGGTATCATACCCATCGGGGAACTGCATGATAAAATCATGGGCGCAGGCCAATTTACAGGCATGGATCAATTCTTCATCCGTTGCCTCGGCATCGCCCCAGCGCAGGTTTTCCTTGATACTGCCCGAGAACAGCACGTTCTTTTGCAAGACCACCGCAACCTCGTTGCGCAGGGTTTCCAGATCGTATTCCCGAACGTCCACGCCGCCGACCCGCACTGTACCCTCCGATACGTCGTAGAGACGGGAGATGAGCTGGATCAGCGTGGTTTTACTGCTGCCCGTGCCGCCGATAATTCCGACGGTTGCGCCTGCAGGGATCTTCAGGCTGATGCTCTGCAGAGCATACTGCTCGGCCTTCGCAGAATATTTAAAGCTGACGTTTTCAAATTCCAGACTACCGTTTGCAACGGTTTTGAGGGGATTTTCGGGGTTTTGGATCAGGCTTTCCTCGTCCAGCACCTCCACGATACGGCGGGCGGATTCCATCGACATGGTGACCATCACGAAGATCATGGAAACCATCATCAGGCTCATCAGGATCTGCATCCCGTAGGTCAGCAGAGCGGAGAACTGCCCGACGTTAAAGTCTGCGCCGCCGCTGCGAACGATCAGCTGAGAGCCAAAGAAGATAACGAACAGCATCACCATATTGAGGCAAAGCTGCATCAGCGGGTTATTAAAAGCCAAAATCTTTTCGGCGCGGGTGAAATCCAGGCTGACCTTATAGGAGGCATCGTCGAACTTCTCGCTCTCCCGCTCCTCGCGCACGTAGGCCTTCACCACCCGCATACCCTGAATATTTTCCTGCACGGAATTATTCAGGTTATCGTATTTCTTAAAGACCTTGCGGAAGATGGGCATGGCGGTTTTGGCGACCATAAAGAGGCCGAAGCCCAGAATGGGGATGACCACCACAAAGATCCACGCCATATTGCCGCCCATATAAAATGCCATAGTAAAGGCAAAGATCATCATAAAGGGAGCGCGGAAGGCGGTACGCACCAGCATCATATACGCCATCTGCACGTTGGCCACATCGGTGGTCAGGCGGGTAACGAGGCTGGAGGTAGAAAACTTATCGATATTACCAAAGGAGAACTGCTGCACCTTATAGAACAGATCCTTGCGCAGATTCTTGGCAAAGCCGCAGGAGGCGGTAGCACAATAATGCCCCGCCAAAATGCCGCAGGCCAGCGACAAAAACGCCATCACCAGCAGCATGCCGCCGTATTTATAAATCGTTACCATCTCGCAGCCCGCGCTGATCTCATTGACCAGCTTTGCGGTAATAAACGGGATGATACATTCGATCACAACCTCCAGCATCACGATCAGCGGAGAGAGGATCGATGCTTTTTTGTACTCGCGGATACAACCCGCCAATCTTCGGAACATCCAATTCCTCCTTAAATAATAATAAAAGGCAATTCTTATGAACTGCCTTTTATTATATCAAATTATAAATTAGCCGTCAAACCCTCGGCTGCCAAAATTATGAAATTTTTTCGTTCATTTTTTGGTGGATTTTAAAATTATTCACGGTCTGTTAATAATTGCAGCCGCAGATTAAAGCGTACGCCCGCCCGCTCATTCACCGCCTCGCAGCGGCCGCCGTGGGCATGGATGACAGTACGCACGATATAAAGCCCCAAGCCGACATTCGGATTGGCATCGCGCGTACGCGCCTCATCGGTGCGGTAAAAGCTCTCCCAGATCCGTTCCAGCTTTTCGGGCGGGATATTCTCGCCGTCGTTGTACACCGAGAGCACCGCCTCTGCCCCCTCCCGTGTTACCGTTACGGCGACCACACCGTTTTCGGGGGTATGGGTGCGGGCATTCTCCAGCACGTTGCGCAGCGCCCGCAGCAGCGCTTCTTCATCGGCGGAAACGCAGATCTCGGGATCGATAAAGGAGAGCAGCCTCTGCCCCTTTTTCTCGAAAAGCGGCTGCTCGATCGCCAGCAGCTCCTGCACCGTTTCGCCCAGCTCCAGCGGTGCGGTCTTCAGCTTTTTCAAGCCGTTTTCCAACGCCGAAACCTCCAGCATGGAGGCAATCATTTCGTTCATGCGGGCGGTTTCCTCAATGATCACGTCGCAGCAGGCGGCATGATCGATCCCCGCCGTTTGCTCCTTCATCATCTCGGCATAGCCGCCCAGCACCGATAAGGGACTCTTGAGGTCGTGGGAAACGTTGGCAACAAAGCTGCGCCGCATCTCCTCCTCCCGCTCCAGCCGTTCGTTATCCTCGGCCAGGCGGCGGTTTTTCTCCATCAGCTCGCCGATAAAGGCCTCCATACGGCTGCTCATGGTATTGATGCTCACCGCCAGCTCCGCCAGCTCGGTGGTTGTATTCTTTTCATCGGCACGGTTGGAAAAATCCATAGCCGCCGCCCGCTTCGCTGTTTCGCTCACGGCAACGATGGGGCGTGAAACCTGCTTGGCATAAAAATAGGCGATCAGGCAACCCACGATCACAACCACCCCTGCAATCCCCAAAATCAGCAGGTTCATAACGGAAACAATTCCCGAAATGGCGGCGATCGGCGTTTCAATGGAAACGAACCGCTGCTCCCCACCCTTGGTCTTCAGGATACCTCGGATCACCAAAACCTCCCGATCGGCGATCCGAACCCGCTGCACCGCAGGATCGCGCCGATACTCCGCCGCTCCTTGGTTCAAGGGCGGCTGCTTATCGAAGGGCGCACCCGGACCGAAGCCCTCGTTTACCTTGCGCCCGCTGGTATAGATCAGCACACCCTCGGCATTGAAGATCTCCACCCGCAGGTGGTTGCCCTCCTCATAATCCTTGATCATACGGCTGAGCCGCTCGGGATCGTCGCTGTAATGCTCCTCGATCGATTCATAAAGCGTTCGGATCGTTTCCTTCTGCACGTTGAGCATGGCAGGCTCTGCCAAAAAGAAGCAGCCCAACCAAAGCAGCGCCATCGTGGCAATGATGATGATCGCCACCAGAATGGTGGTTTTTTGCTTGATGGAGAGCCTCATTCGACCTTGCCGTCAAAGAGATAGCCCGCGCCGTGGATGGTGCGGATCAGGCTGCCATGCTCCTTCAGCTTGGCACGCAGCTGCTTGATATGGGTATCCACCGTGCGGGGATCGCCCTCGTAATCATAGTTCCAAATGGCATTGAGAATTTGGTGACGGCTGAGTACCTCACCGGGGTTGGTCATCAAATAGGTGAGCAGATCGAATTCCTTTTGGGTCATGATCACCAGCTCGCCGTTGACCCGCAGAGATTTGCTCTTCATCTCCAGATCCACCGATCCGCAGCGCAGCACGTTATAATGTCCCTTGGGCGAGCAACGCCGCAGCACCGATTCGATCCGTGCCAGCAAAATGGTGGGCGAAAAGGGCTTGCTGATATAGTCGTCTGCCCCGCTCTTGAAGCCCTTCAGCTGATCATACTCCTGATCCTTGGCGGTTACCAAAATCACGGGGATCAGCGAGGTTTCCCGCAGCTCCTCCAATACCTTCAGCCCATCCCGACCCGGCATCATCACATCCAGCAGGATCAGATCGATCTTGCCGCTGTTGGCATAGAATACGTCTAAGGTCTCGTCGCCGTCGGCGGCCTCCAGCACCTGATAGCCGTGCCCCTTTAAGTAGAGGGAAAGCATCTGGCGGATACGGCGATCATCGTCGGCCACCAAAATGGTAAAATCAGCCTTGTTCATCATCGTAAAAACTCCTTTTTCGGAAAAGAAATATAGGATGCCAACCTACGGTTGACACCCTATATTATAAATCAGAGTTGTGATAAATGTGTGAACTGACGAAAAATTTTACAAAGCTCAGCCCATCACGGGAACAGAGATCAGGATCGGCATGGGACGGCCGACTACGGTTGCCTCCACCAGCACACGGTTCATCGCCTGCAGACCCTCGGTCGCGGTCAGGGTAAAGGTAAAGCGATCTCCTTCGGGTCTTCTATGATCCATATAGAGCCGCCCGCCGCAACGATCCGCCTCCAGCCCTTCGGGCAAATGGAGCTTAATGTCGACCAAATGGGGATCGGGCAGCTTATTCACGCAAACAAGCGTAACCTGAAGCTGCTCGCCCGCCTTGATTTGAGGATTGCGGTCGTATTCCACAACGACCCGCAGCACGGCATTGCTGAAGGCATCAAAATTATAACGGGCGCGCAGAAGCGGCTGCGCATCATAATTCCAACGGTAGAGCTTCCGGGATGCGCTAACGACAATGCCTTTAAGGTCATCCAGCTCGCTCTCGCCGTCGGTATACTCGCAATAACAGCCGTTTGCCCTCAACACCGAGGGGATCATCGCCATCACCCGCTCGGTCAGCACCGAGCAGTTCTTCAATGCGGCAACGTTGCGATAGGAGCGATCCACCGAGATGGTGGTGATACCATCGCCGATATATTCGGCCCAATCGGCGGGGACGCCTGCAGTGCCGTAGAGAATACCGAGAAATGCGCCGACGGTTGCACCGGTGCAGTCGGTATCATCGCCGCAGTTGACGGCATAAATGATCGACTTCTTGAAATCCCCTTCACCGTAGAGCAGACCCAGCACAACAAAGCCCACGTTGGCAGGTGCCTGGAACCAGCCGATATCGGCGCTCTGCTCCACCAGCCCATTGCGCACGTCCTTCCAATCGGTGCCCTTATCATATTCTTCCATCACATAGCGCACCGCCTTGGCCACACGGCTCTCGGCGGGGATTGCCGCCAGTGCCTCCTCCAAAATAGCGCGGATATCGCTGTTAAAGAACGCAAGGCTTTCCATCGTTGCGGTAAACTGCTCGGCAACGGTGCCCTCGCCCATACCGTGGTCAACGCAGGCATCCTCAAAGGCATAGCGGCGGGCGACCTGCGGATAGCCGGGCGCCAGGCAGGCCCAGATCTCCGAACGGATCCAGGCACCGTTGGAATGGCGCCATTTTTCATTGCAATATTCACCCGAGAGGGGCGGCAACAGGCCCGCCTTCATATTGGCCTTGCCGATGCCGTATTCATTCCAATGGGGCGGAATATAGTTGATCCAATACTCACCCAGCTCACGGGCGGTAAGATTTTCGGGGCCGACCTCCTCCATGGCGCAAAGCCAGATGAGCTGGAGATCCAGATCATCGTTGGGCAGGGGCTCGCCCTTTTCCGAAGTGAAGCCCTTAACGTCCAGCAGCTCCCGCTTACCCTCAAAGGGTGTACCGATGGTACCGCCGATGTTTTTGCCCAGCCAGCAGGCATGGATCTTATCCTTAATCATGGCTCGATTTAATTTAATCATCACAAAAAACCTCCCTTTTTTCTACATTGTAGCAAGAAAAGGGAGGTTTCTCAATATTGGATTTTTACTTCATTTCGTCGCTTTTTTTGCGATACTGCGACGGCGTACTGCCGTGCTTTTCCCGAAACGCCTTATACAATGCGTTTTTACTGCCAAACCCTGCCTGCGAAGCGATCTCCTCGGCAGAAAGGGTCGTATCCGTCAGCAACCGCTCCGCCAGCTCCATACGGCTTTGGCGGATAAACTCCGTTAAGGTAATGCCGTAGTGCTCCTTAAAAAGGCGGCTGAAATAGGAGGGATTATAGAAATACCCCTGCGAAAGTTCCTCCAGCGAAAGCTTTTCGGCGCAATGGGCGCGGATATACTGCAAAAACTCGGGGGTCAGCGATGCTTTGGCATCCGATTCCACCGACATTTTGCGAAAGACCAGCGCCAGCAGGATATTGATCTGCGCCCGCAGCACCGTTTCATAGCCGGTTTCCTTCCGTTGCAGTTCCTCCTCCAGCTCCCCGATCAACCGCTCTACCCTTGCGCGCTCCGCACCGCCGAAGCGGATCAACGGATTGCGGGTATCCACCGATTGAAAGGAAGAAAAGGCGGAAAGGGTGAGCAGTTCAAAGGCATTCTCCCGATCCAGCAGGCTTTTTTCGATCCATGCGGGATCCAGCAGGATATTGACGATGGACATCTTTTCATCCGGCTTGAAATAATGGGTCTGCCGATAGTTGATAAACAGCAGCGCCCCCCGCTTGACACGGTATTCCACTCCGTCGATTCCGTGCACGCCCGAGCCGTCTGTGATATACACCAGCTCCAAAAATTCATGGAGATGGTTCGGCTCTGTCTTGGTCATATGATGGCGCTTTAACTGAACTCCGATATCGGACGAAAACAGGTTTTCTTTTTTATAAATTTTCAGAATTGAATTGTTCATAGATTAAATTCCGCAGCTTCGGGAAGAAGGTGTCGTAGGCATAAGCGCAACCGCAAACGTGCTGCACATACCAGATCGCCAGCTCATTTTCGGGGTCGATCAGGGCATGGCTGCCCGCAGCGCCGTCCCAGCCGAACACCCCTTCGGGGGTATGGCCGCCCGCCAACTCCGAATCGGTCACCACCCGCACACCAAGAGCATAGTTGAAGGGCTTAAAGCGGTTCGCCTTTTGGAACCGCTCCAACGGCTGACCGCTCAACTGGGGGGTGCGCCAAAGGTCGATGGTCTCGGGCTTCAAGAAAGGATTGCCCTTGGTGGCGATGGCCGCCAAGAACTTACCGTATTCCTCCGCACGGCAGATGATCCCTGCGCCGCCGCTTTCATAGCGGGGCGATAAAATATAGGGGCAATTGTTCCCGCGGTTGACTACGTGGGTCTTATCGCTGTTCAGGTCGTAGTGCGCCGCCATATGAGCGCGGCTCTTCTCGGTGGGCTGGAAGGCAATATCCTTCATGCCCAAGGGCTCCCAAAGCCATTCCTTCAAATACTGCTCGAAGGGCTTACCCGTCACCGCGCAAACGATCGCCGCCAAAACGTCGTGGCAGAGGCTATACAAAAAGTCGCTGCCCGGCTCGAAATGCAAGGGCGATTTTGCAATGGCGCTCACCACCTTTACCGTATCGGCCTCCGGGTCCTTCCGCAGAGTCTCCAAAATACCCGATGCCTTCAGGTTATAATCCAAGCCACCGGTCATGGTCATGCAATGGCGAACGGTCATCGTTGTTTTAGGCTTACTGCCATCCTCCATCCGCAGCTCCGCAAAGGCGGGCAGATAGGTGGCAACGGGAGCATCCAATTCGATCTTTCCTGCCTCGATCAGGCTCATTACCGCCGCAGTGGTCATCACCTTGGAGCAGGAATAGAGATAATAATAATGCTTGTTGGTAACCGGCTCGGTCATGAAATAATCGGAGCAGCCCACCTGCTTGCGGTAGATCCGCTTCCCCTTATGATAGACCATCAGATCCACGCCCGGGATACGGGGATCGGGAATATTCTCCTCTAAAAATGCGCTTACCTTTTCAAACATTGCTTTGCTCCTTTCGCTGTTCATAATCCTCCAGCGCACGGCGGAACTGGGTTTCATACAGCTCGCGATAAACACCGTTTTGCTCTACCAGCTCCGCATGGTTGCCACGCTCCACGATTTGACCCTCTTTTAAGACCAAAATCTCATCGGCGGCCAACACGGTGGTCAGCCGATGGGCGATCACGATGGAGGTTCTGCCCGAGAGCAGCGGCGCAATGGCATCCTGAATCAAATTCTCGGAGATGGAATCCAGCGAGGAGGTCGCCTCGTCCAGAATCAACACCTTGGGATTCTTCAAAATGGCGCGGGCGATGGAGATCCGCTGCTTTTCACCGCCCGAAAGCTTGAAGCCGCGGTTGCCCACCTCGGTATCATACCCCTGAGGCAGGGTCATAATGAAATCATGGATATTGGCGTCCTTGCAGGCTTGGATCATCTCTTCTTCGGTAGCGTCGAAATTGGCATACATCAAATTGGCGCGCACCGTATCGTTAAAGAGATAAGTCTCCTGCGTGACCGCCGCCACCTGCTGCCGCAGCGCCTTAAGATCCCATTCCCGCAGATCCACGCCGTCCAGCTTCACGGAGCCGTCCAGTACGTCGAAAAGGCGGGGAATTAAATTGCAAAGGGTGGATTTTCCGCTACCGCTGGGGCCGACGATGGCGATGGTCTTGCCCGCATCGGCGCGGAAGGTGACGTCTCGCAGCAGCGGCTTTTCCTCGGAATAGGAGAAGGTGACCTGCTCGAAGGCGATATCGCCCCGCACCGATTCGGGCGCATGGCCGTTGGCGGGAGATTCCACCTCGGGCTTCAGGTCGAAATATTCAAAAATACGGGTGAAGAGCGCCATCGAGCGGATGACGTCCACCTGCACGTTCAAAAGCTGCTCCACCGGATGATACAGCCGATTGACCAGCGTAACAATGACGGTCACGTCACCGACGGTGAGGTCACCGTGGCCAAAGCGATACATCAAAAAGCCCGCTGCCACGTAGATCATCAACGGGCCCATGCTCCGCAGAATATGCAGCGTGCGCCAGAACCAAAGACCCATCAACCGCTCCTTGATGGCAAGGCGGGTGGTTTCGGCATTGACCTTGCGGTAAGCCTCATATCCACGGTCCTCGTTGGTAAACAGCTTGACCAACAGCTGACCGCTGACGCTTAAGGTTTCGTTCAGAATTTGGTTGGATTTATCCCGTTCCTTTTGGGTTTTATCGGCGATCTGCCACCGCTTTTTACCCACCAGGCGGGTTGGGATCACCAAAAAGGGAATGGTGGCCACGCCGATCAGCGCCAACACCCAGTTCTTCTGCAACAGGGTAATCAAAACGATCACCACCGTTGCCGCGTTATTGAACACGTTGGTAAAGGTGCTGGCGATCACCGCCTGCACCCCGCCGATATCCTCGGTCATGCGGGTGATGATATCGCCCTGCAGATTGGCGGTATAAAACCGATGGCTCATCTGCTGAAGATGGCGATACATCTGATTGCGCATATCATAAGTAACGTGCTGCCCGATCCAGGTGGTGAGCATCACCTCGCAGGCAGAGATCAGGTTAGAGATCAGCAAAACGCCCAGCGAAAGCAGCGCCATCTTAACGATCAGCCAAACGTCGCCCTTATACAAGCCCTCATCGATCATCCGACCGGTGAGCAGCGAGGGAACCACGCTCAGGATGCCCGCCGCCGTGATACAGAGCAATACCAAAAAGAGCTGTAGGCGATAGGGCTTCAGCCAGGATACTACCCGCTTGACCAACGAAAAGGTCAATTTGGGTCTGTTCTTTTTTTCCTCATCGGTCAGGCCGCGCCAAGGGCCGTGTCCACCGGGTCTGGGCATAATATTATCTCCTTTTTAAATCAGGAATTGCTTGCCAAAAGATCGAAGGAGGCAAGGAAATCGTATAACGTATCGTTGCGGCGAGGATCCTCCCCCGCCTCATAGGTATGATGGCAGAGCAGCGAGAAGGCGGTGCCTGTGCTGAGATCGGCGATATAGGGATCGCGATCCAAGGTCATGGCACCCACGTCGTTCTTAAAGCCGCCGAAATACAGCACCTCATTGCCCAGCGCAAGCAAAAAGACATCCTCGGCATCGGCCTGAAACAGAGAGCTGCCGGTATTTCCGCTGCCGCCGCGCACGTTCGGCTCCTTCAGCTCCACCCGCTGCTCCTCCCAATGCCAGCGCTCGATTTCAGCGCCGGTGAAGGCAACCCGCCCATGATCCTTTGCGATGCTGAGCAGGGTGCTTTCGGCCGCATCGGCGGGCAGATCCTCGGCCTTGATCACGTAAAAGACCAGATCGCTCTGCTCTGTTTGGCAGGCGGTGAGGGAAAGCAACAGCACCCCCACCGTCAAAATACATGCTAAAATTCTTTTCATCGTTTTCATCCTCAGGAAAGTGCCATCGGCACCCGCTTGCCCTCGACGCTCAAAATATAAGCGTTGGAAAGAGCGCTATGGTTTGGGCCGAATTCCAGATACAAAATTCTGCCGCCGGAAAGCTGATAGGCATCCTTATAGTTGGTTTTGGTTCCCTCCAGCCAGTCGGGCTCGCCCAAGCGGCTCATGGCATAGATTTCGGAGGGCTTGGCATTGCGTCGGAGCTTTACGCCGTCCACGTTGACGGTGGAGCGGTAAAACTCGGTAGGCATCGCTTCGGCACCCCAGGTGCCCAAAAAGCTCGAAATGGAGCCGCCCTTTACCTGCCGAACCGCCCGCAATGCGGTGCGGGCATAGCCGTAGTCCAGATAAAGGGAGCTGCCGTCCTCCATCACGTAGACGTCGACGATATAGCCATCCTTTTTAAAATCGACCGAGCTATAGCTATTGGGCTTACCCAGCGCGGCAACCACCGTATCACGGGTGACGCCCTCCTTCAAGATCTCCTCGGCCAGATCGTAGCGATAGGTATGAACGGCGAAGTAGCTTGCATCCTCGATCTGCTGCTGCAGATCCTCCTCGCTGCTCTCGGAGTCTGGCTTTTGAACAATACTGCTGTTGCCCATATAGCCGGTCAGCACACCCAGCGAGGAAAGGTAAATAAACAGATCCTGGCTATTTCCCTCACTATCGGTATAGGTGGCAAGATCCACCGTATCCTTCACACCGTAGGTCAGCTCGATCTTTTCACCGCCGCTGAGGGTATAGGTATAGGTGCTTACCTGATCGATCATATATTCCTGCGCAGTTCCAAGCTGCTTTTCCACCTCGGAGCGGGCAGTGCCGGGGCGCAGAAAATAAAGATCCTCTTCAATTAATATACTCTTCTTTGCCGCATCGTAGCCGGTGCCGCCGCCATCCTCGCGCTCAGCGGAGGATTCGGTACGGCTTTGGCAGGCGCTCATGCCGCTTGCCATCAGCAGGCAAAGAAGGATTGCTATGATTTTTCGGTTCATTTCAGCATCTCCAATCTTGCGATACTTTGCTCCCCATCCTGTTTGATCTGCGCAAATAATTGCGCCTCATTCTCGAATTTTTGTTCCCCGCGCAGATAGGAAACCAATTCCACCCGCAGGGTCTTTTCATAAAGCGGAGGTACCTCAGCTAAAATATGCGCCTCTAAATTGGGCGCACCGTTTTGCTCCACCGTGGGGCGCACCCCAACGTTGGCAACAGCGGGATAGCATTCCTCCTCCAGCCAAACCCGCGCGGCATACACCCCAAAGGGCGGCAGCAGCTGCTCTGCATCGGGGGTGAGGTTGACAGTGGGCAGACCGTACTGCCGCGCCAGCCCCTTTCCATGCCGCACCGTACCCATCAGCGCAAAGGGATGGCCCGAAAACCGCTCGGCCTTCGCCAGCTCTCCCGCCTCGATCAGCGCACGGATCTGCGTGGAGCGCACCTGCAGCTCCTCGGCAAAAACCGCATCGATTCGGCGCACCGCGATCCCCTTGGCGATCAGCGTGAAGGCATTGCCGCCCCGATCCTTACCGAACCGCAGATCACAGCCCGCCACAACGCCGACAATATTCAATTGCTTCTTCAGGTACTCTTCGGCAAATTGCTCGGCCGAAACGTCCTTCCATTCATCGAAGGGAAGGGTGATCAGCCGCTCGGCTCCGTACGCCCGCAGATACCATTCCTTCAGGGCAGGCGCTGTAATCACCTTTCGCCCCTTGGTATTGCGATCGAAGGAGATCACCGTCGGCTCGGCGTCCAGCTCCCGCGCCCATTCCAACAGCGCCTTCAACAGCGCCTGATGGCCGCGGTGAACACCGTCGAAATCGCCGATGACCGCAATGCGTGTTTTACTCATAAATGTATCGTTACCTTAAAACAGGCTTCTCCGTCCTTTTCAATTTGTTGCCCCAATCCCACCAGCGCACCCTCATGGTACACGCGGCAAAGGGATGCGGGGGCATCCTTCAGTTTTTTAACCGCCACAGCGCAGCCGTTCTTCAGCAGCGTGCCGAAAAAAGCGGGCGGCTGATAGGCGGGCAGAAAGTTCAGCGCCGCCTCAAGGCTGATCATCCGATCGGTATTGCCCTGCTCCAGCGCCTCCATCAGCGTGGCCAGCGGAACGGCATCCTCAATCCGAAAGGAGCCGACCTGCGTACGCCGCAACGCCGACATCGTACCGATACAGCCGCAGGCCTCCGCCAGATCGGCGAACAGAGTGCGGATATAGGTACCCTTGGAGCATTCCACCTCCAGCACCGCCTCCATGGCGGCAGCGTCATAGCTTAAAAGCGTGATCCGACGGATCTCCACCTCCCGCTCGGGCACCTCGATCTCCCGCCCCTTGCGGGCATGGCGATAGAGGGGCACGCCATCCACCTTGATGGCGGAATAGATGGGCGGGCGCTGGGTGATCTTGCCCATAAACTGCGGCAAAGCGGCCTCCAGCTCCGCTTGAGAGGGCATTCCGCCCCGCTCCTCCAGAACCGTACCGGTGACGTCGCCGGTATCGGTACGCACCCCAAAGCGCAGGGTGCCGATATAGCCCTTCTCCCCTTCGGTGAGCAGATCGCAAAGCTTGGTTGCCTTGCCGACCATGATCGGCAAAAGCCCCGTTGCCATCGGGTCGAGGGTGCCGCTATGGCCGCATTTTTCTTTGCTCAGCCGCCGCACCCGCGCCACCACGCCGAAGGAGGTCATATCCGTAGGCTTGTCTACTAAAAAAATTCCGTTCATTCCGCTTGCTCCAATGCTTGCTGCAGCGCCTTCATCATCTTTTCCTCGGCCTCGGCATAAGGGCACTCCAGCGTACAGCCCGCCGCCTGCCGATGACCGCCGCCGCCAAACAAGCCGCAAACCTCGCCGCCATGCACCGTTCCCGTTGTGCGAACCGAGACCTTATACACGCTCGGCTTCAGCTCCTTAAAGGTAGCCGCCGCCTTCACGCCCTCCAGCTGGATGGGCAGCGAGGAGATCTCCTCCAGCTCATCCGGGCCTGCGCCGCTCTTTTGCTGCATCTCCAGCGAGATCAACATTGAGGCCAGCCGCCCCTCATCAAAGAAGCGGATGGTTTCCATCGCCATGCGGTTAAGCTCGAATTCTGCCTTCCGCTTGGTTTGGAACAGCCATTTATTGCAGGCCTGCAGATCAAAGCCCGCCTCGATCAGCTCCGCCGCCGCACGGTGGGTGCGGGCGGTGGTGTTGCCGTATTTAAAGCAGCCGGTATCGGTGGAAATGGCGGTATAAAAGGCCTCTGCCGCAAAGGGGGTGAGCGGCGTGAGCAGCTTGGCCAGCTCCACCATGATCTCACCCGCCGCGCCTGCGGCGGCATCCACGTAGTTGAGCTTGCCGTAGCGAGGGTTGGTGGGGTGATGGTCGATCACCGCATCCGCCCGCAGCGCCAGCTCCTCATAGGCGCCCGCCATATAGGCCGCCGCCACGTCGAGGCAGACGATTCCACCCTTCGGCTCGCCGTTCAGATGCTCCGCACCGCCGCTCAAAAAGCGATAGCGGGGCGAAACGGGGTCGGCGCAAAGGACGGTGACCTCCTTGCCCAGCTGCTCCAGCAGATCCTTCAATCCGAAAGCACACCCCAAGGTATCGCCATCCGGCCGAACATGGCAAATAAGGGTCAGTTGCTGCTGACCCTTTAAATATGCTGCGATTTCCGCTAAAGAATTATTCTTCATCGTCGCTTTCTCCGTTGCCGTTCAAGCCCAGCTCATGCAGCTTTTGATTGATATGCATACCGTATTTGATAGACTGATCGGCATAAAAGGTGAGCTCCGGCGTATAGCGAAGCTTCAAGCCCCGCGCCAGCGCACCGCGGATATAGCTGCCGGAGGATTTCAACCCCCGCAGCATCTCCTTTTCATCCACCTGCGTCAGCGCAGAAACGTACACCTTACATTCCTTCAGATCACCGGTGGTTTCCACCGCGGTGATGGAAAGAAATTCGGGAACGCGGGGATCCTTCACGCTCGGAAGGATCCGCGCCAATTCCTTACGAATCTCTTCGTTGATCCGTTCGATTCGATGACCCATTATTCTTTGATCTCCTGCATTTCGAAGGCTTCGATCAAGTCGCCTTCCTTAATATCGTTAAAGTTTTCGATGGTGATACCGCACTCGTAGTTTTCCAAAACCTCCTTGGCATCGTCCTTAAGCGCTTCAAGGACGCCATTGCACCCTCAAAGATAACCACGTTATCGCGGATCAGGCGAACGGATGCATTACGCACCATCTTACCGCTCTTCACATAGCTGCCCGCGATGGTGCCGACACCGGAGACCTTAATGGTCTGGCGCACCTCGGCAGTCCCGAGCACAACCTCCTTAAACTTGGGAGCCAGCATACCCTTCATCGCAGCCTCGATCTCCTCGATGCAATCGTAGATCACGCGATAGAGGCGAATATCCACGTTGGCCTTTTCGGCGGATGCCTTGGCATTGGCATCGGGGCGGATATTAAAGCCGACGATGATCGCACCGGAGGCCTCAGCCAGCATGACGTCGCTCTCGTTGATGCCGCCAACGCCGTTGTGGATCACGCGCACCCGAACCTCCTCGTTGGTCAGCTTCTCCAAGGAAGCCTTAACTGCCTCGGCAGAGCCCTGCACGTCGGCCTTCACGATGATGTTCAGATCCTTCATATTGCCCTCCTGAATACGGGAGAACAGATCGTCCAGAGAGACCTTATACTGGCTCTGGGCGGCCAGCTTCTGATCGGCCTTACGCTGCTCGGCCAGCTCACGGGCCAAGCGCTCATCCTCAACTACAAAGAAGCTGTCGCCCGCCTGGGGCACCTCGGCCAAGCCGATGATCTCCACAGGGGTGGAGGGGCCTGCAGTCTTCAGGCGGCGGCCCTTATCGTCGGACATGGCGCGGATCTTACCGACTGCGGTACCGGCGATGATGATATCGCCCATCTTCAAGGTACCGTTCTGCACCAGCACAGTGGCAACAGAGCCGCGGCCCTTATCCAGCTTAGCCTCGATGACGGTACCCTTTGCCAAACGGTTGGGGTTGGCCTTAAGATCACGCATTTCGGCAACCAGCAGAACCATTTCCAAAAGGGTATCGATATTATCATGCTTCAAAGCGGAAACGGGAACGCAGATGGTATCGCCGCCCCATGCTTCGGGAACGAGCTCATGCTCGGTCAGCTCCTGCATGACCCGATCGGGGTTGGCTGCAGGTTTATCCATTTTATTGATGGCAACGATGATGGGAATCTCCGCTGCCTTGGCATGGCTGATCGCCTCAACGGTCTGAGGCATAATGCCGTCGTCGGCGGCAACCACCAGAATGGCAATATCGGTTGCCAGCGCACCGCGAGCACGCATGGCGGTAAAGGCGGCATGGCCCGGGGTATCCAGGAAGGTGATATCCTCACCGTTGATCTGCACCTTATACGCACCGATATGCTGGGTAATACCGCCCGCCTCGCCTGCCGTTACGTTGGCATCGCGGATGGCATCCAGCAGCGAGGTCTTACCGTGGTCAACGTGACCCATGACTACAACGACGGGGCAGCGCTTCTCCAGCTCCTCGGCGGTATCCTCACGGTCATCGATCAGGCGATCCTCAATAGAGAGGATAACCTCCTTCTCCACGCGGATATCAAATTCCTCCGCCACCAGATAGGCGGTATCATAGTCGATCATCTGAGAGGCGGCGGCCAGAATGCCGAGGCTCATCAGCTTCTTAACGACCTGCGCCACGTTGACCTTCATCCGCAGCGCCAGCTCGCCGACCGAGATCTCATCGGGAACCTGAATCTTCATCTTGGCCTGCTTACGCTGCAGCTCGATCCGCTTCAGGCGCTCGGCCTCGGTCTCCTTCTTTTTCTTGCCATATTGGCCCTGACGCTGAAAATCCTTCTTCTTCTGGATCTTTTGCTTGGAGGTGCTGAAGTTGCCGCGCCCTTCGTGGGTACCGGCCAGATCCAGCAGCTTATCGTCGTATTTGCCGAGGTTAACGTCCTGGGTACGGGTATCGACCACGCGCACGGTACGCTCGACGTTCTGCACCTGACGGGGGCCCTTTTCCTTCTTCTTGGGCTGCTGAACGGGTGCTTTCTGCTCCTGCTTCACAGCGGCCTTGGGCTGCTCCTGCTTGGGTGCGGGCTTAGGCTCCTGCTTGGGCTGCTGCTTTGCGGCAGGCTTTTGCTCCTGCTTGGGTGCAGGCTTGGGCTCGGGCTTAGCGGCCAGCTTCTGATCCAGCTTTTGACCCAGCTTGGGATCCACCTTCGGTGCAGGCTTGGCAGCCGCCTTCTCTGCAGGCTTCTCTGCAGGCTTCTCTGCAGGCTTCTCTGCAGGCTTAGCAGCGGCCTTGGGCTCCTGCTTGGGAGCGGGCTTTTTCTCCTCGGGATCGGGGCGGGTTGCCAATGCGAAATAGGCATTGAAATTCTCCACCTGCATTTTCTTGGTATAGTGATTAAAAAGATAGTCCAATTCCTTCTGGGTCAGCACCGCCATATGGGTGCGCTCCTTGGTTTCGAGGCGATCCAGAAGATCCATGATCTCGGCGCTTTTTGCGCCAAAATCCTTTGCAAATTCATGCACTCTGTATTTAAGTTCCAATATTATTTACCCCCTTCGATCAATTTTACCAGGCTTTTGGCAAATCCCTGATCTGCCACACCGATGATCCCCACCGGCTTGGTGCCGATCGCGGCACCCATACAATCCTTGGTATAAGGTAAGCGAACCAGCGGAATTTCAAAGTCCCGCGCCGCCGCTTCTACGTTACGGCAGGTTCGCTCCGCGCAATCCTCCGCCAGCAGCAGAAGGTGCGTTTTATGAAGCCCTGCCATGACCATATCAAAGCCGTAGTTGAGCCGAGCCGCCCTGCGGGCAAGACCCAGCGTTGATAATACTTTATTCTGCACTGCCCATCAGCTCCTTTACCAGTTGCTGATAAACCTCATCGGGGACGGAGCGGGAAAAGCCGCGATCCAGCGCCCGCGTTTTTTGCAGCTTTGCGATGCAGTCGGGTGCATTGCAGAGATAAGCGCCCCTGCCGGGTGCCTTGCCGATCGGATCGACCTTGATTTCGCCCTCTTTATTCAGGACAACGCGGGTCAATTCCTTCTTCGGCTTCATTTCTCTGCAGCAAAGGCACATCCGCATCGGAATTTTACGTTCCTTTGCCAAGCTTACTCACCTACTTTGGAGAGCGGCTTGATATCGATCTTAAAGCCGGTCAGCTTAGCGGCAAGGCGGGCGTTCTGACCTTCCTTACCGATTGCCAAAGAGAGCTGATCATCGCTGACAACGACGATACAGGTCTTGGCGGCGGCATCGGCGGCAACGCTGAGGATCTTAGCGGGTGCCAATGCAGCGGCGATGAACTCTTCGGGATCCTCGCTGTAGCGAATAACGTCGACCTTCTCGTTCTTCAGCTCCTCGCAGATCTTGGTGATACGGGAGCCGCGGCTACCGATGCAGGCGCCGACGGGATCGACGTTTTCATCGGCGGCATAGACCGCGATCTTGGTGCGGCTGCCTGCCTCACGGGCGATGGCCTTCACCTCAACGGAGCCATCGAAAATCTCGGGTACTTCCAATTCAAAGAGGCGGCGTACCAAGCCCGGATGGGTTCTGGAGATGAGGATCTGAGGGCCTCTCTGCGCCTCCCGCACCTCGACCACGTAGATCTTTACGAAATCGCCGGGGTTCAGTACCTCGCCGGGGATCTGCTCATTCTTAATGAGCATAGCCTGGCTCTTGCCGATATCCAGAATGGCGTTGCCGTTGGGCTCGACACGGTTGACGGTGGTGGTAAGGATCTCGCTCTCCTTGCTGTTGAACTCCTGATAAAGCAGGCCGCGCTCACCGTCGCGAATGCCATGGATGATCACCTGCTTGGCGTTCTGAGCAGCAATTCTGCCGAACTCCTTGGTTTTGATCTCCATCTTGGCTTCATCGCCCAGCTTCAGCCGCTTGGATACGGTATCGTGCGCCTCCTCCAGAGTAATTTCCAGCGCGGGATCGGTAACCTCTTCGACCACCAGCTTTTTGATGATCAGCTTGATCTCATTCTTTTCCCGATTGATGATAACCTCGGCATTATCGGAGGTGCCGTAGGCACGCTTGGCGGCAGCCAGCAGAGCGGCCTCCACCTTCTCCAGCATATAATCGGCCGGAATTCCCTTTTCTGCCTCGATCAGTTCCAATGCTTTAAAAAATTCTGCGTTCTTCATTTCTTTTTCCTTCTTCCTCCTATTATGAAAAATCCACCCAAGGACGGATCAATCGCGCATCCTTGGTGTTCAGCTCCAATGTTCCTTCTTCTACCGAAACGGTAAAGAAGCCGTCGTCGTAGCTCGTCAGGCGGCCGACCCAGAAATCCTTGCCCTCCAGCGGGCGAAAGAGCTTAACCTCGATCATCTCGCCCATGAAATAGCGGAAATCCTTCTCCTTCTTCAGCGGGCGATCCAGCCCCACCGACGAAACCTCCAGATAATAATGACCCTTGATGATATCCGCTTCATCCAGCAGCGGATCGATCGCGCGGGACATTGCCTCGCAATTATCGATGGAGATGCCGCCCTCCTTGGTAATGTAAAGGCGCAGGAACCAATCGGGCCCTTCCTTCACGTATTCCACGTCGAACAGCTCATACCCCAGCTCCTGCGCTACCGGCGATGCCAGCGCTTCCACACGGGATGCAATACTTTCCTTCAACTGCGTTTCCTCCAAAAGTAAAGAGGCTCGTGTTGCACGAACCTCCTTTTATTCATTACTATATGCAGTATACCACAGATAAATCAAAATTGCAAGTGTTTTTTAATTTCTTTCGCCGCCGCATCACCATAGGTCACATGCCCCAGATCGTTGGGATGCAGCAGGTCGGGCATAAAGAAGCCCGGCTCATGGGCAATCAGCGAAAGACCGTCGATCACCGTGACGTTCTCAAACTGCTCCGCAAAGGACCGAAGCCGCTCGCAATGGGCATAAAAGCTTTCATCGGCATTGCCGCGCCAGATCGGCGTGAACAAAAAGATTTTGCTCTCGGCATACTTTTCGGCAAGCTTCCGAATAAAGGCAGTATGGTTATACTCATATTCTTCTTTAGCCGCTTGAGACCAATCGTTTTTATTGAGCCGCGACCAATCGTTGGTGCCGTAGGCAACGGTTACGATATCGGGGCGATAGCCATCGTCGACCTCCAGCAGCGCGGGATTGAAAATGTCGCCGCCGATGCCCTTATTCACCACCTCTGCCTCCAGCAGATCCGCCATACGGTTGGCATAGCTCAGCGAGGGATAGCGGGTGGTATAGCCCTGGGTGATGGAATCGCCGTAGCAAAGCAGCTTACGCGCCTTGGGAAGCGGCTCAACAAAGGTGGCATCTGCCAGCTCTGCCTCAAAAAGCAGCGCGCCGTAGAGATTCGGCAGATAGAGCACCACTTCCTTTTCCCCCGCGGGAAACGCAAAGGAAAGCCGACCCTCAAAGTTAGTTTCCGCCTCCTCGGTACCTGCATTTTCCATCAACGCCCCGTTGACGTACAGATCAAAAAGGCAGACCTTGCGGGAGGAAGCCTGCCGCCCGCGATAGCGAACGGAAAAGGCCGACGCATCGGTGCGGAAGGCCAGCCGCATCCCCGCGGTAGCAAAGGTCTTTTTATAATAATCCTCGCTATGGATCACCTCAAGGTATTGCTGCGCCTGCGCTTCGGGATAGCGGCGGAACATCAATGCCCCGTTCTGCTCCGTAAAATCCACCGCACCGTGAATCAATTTTTTTAATGCTTCGTTGGATATTTTCATATTTTCTTCCTTTACTATATAAAAAGGGCGCAGCCGCGCCCTTTTTAATCTCATTAATACTCCAGATTGATTTCTTTTCCGTCGTAAAGATTCTGCGCATTCTTGAGGATCAGATCCACATTGTAGATCTTCACCCAGAACTGGCCGCCGCCATTGATCTCGCAGAAGCATTTATCGTCGGAAACCTTATAGAAGCGGATGATATCGACGTCACCGTCCCGCTGGGTCATTTCAACGGTAAGATACGGCGCGGTCGCCCCCTCCTTGCCGCCGAGATCGCTGATGCCGATCATCAGGACGTGCGCATAGAAATCGGAGAAGAGGTCGCTGTTGACCACGCGGTTATTCACCGTGGCCGTAAACTCGCCATCCTCAGCAACCTCGCTGACGGTAATCTGGTAGGTCTTACCCTTACCTGTGATCTTGATGGCCTCCATCGTATCATAGGAGTTGGTATAGATCATATTTTCACAATAGTCCTTGAGCGGTGCATAGAGCACGTCTGCATCGCTTTCGGCTACGCTATGAATGAATTTTCCGCCCTTGGCATAGCAATACCGATAATCGGCATCGCTGACCTTACCGAAATAGACGGTTTGGGTTTTGCCGCTAATGGTGAAGCTGAAGAAGAATTCAGGCTCATCCAGCCCATAGCTTGCCAATGCCGATTCGGAAACGTCATCGCCCGCCACCGAGCTTTTGGCCAGTGCGGAGAGCAGGGCGGTAAGGTTATCCTGCATCATATTGGAGAAGGGATGGCCGAAGGGCTCGGTGATCATATAAGCGGCACCAACCTCATCATCGGCCAGCTCATTCAGCTCGATCGTGATGTCCTGCTCTCTGCCGTTGCCGCCGACCATCATCTTGGTCAGGTTCTCCAGATCCTCGGTGCTATCCGTATAATCGATCATGGTATCGGAATAGAACTGATACTTGGAAAGCATCACCACGTCGGGCACGGTGGGGCCGATCAGGTAAACGGCGGGATCACCGCTGATCTGCGCATAATAGTTGCCGTTCTCATGAGCGATGCCGATCTTCAGCACAAAGGACTTTACACCGTTGTCCACCGTTACGGTCACAACGGGGGTTTTCAGGCCGTAGTTCTTCAGCTGCTCGTCGGTCGGCTTCTCCACAACCTCTTGAACCATGCCCAGCTTACCGATATTCTCCAGCAGCGTGGTTACGCTCTCGCCGTTAACGGGGAGCTCTTTCTTTCCTTGAATATAATAGTTGCCGATGGCACGCTTAACCAAAACGTAGGAGCCGAAATCGTTTTCGATCTTAATCGAATCCGCTTCGTCCAGCAAAACGCCGGTGCGATCATCGGGATCGGGAATGGAATCGGCAGGTGCTTCCTTGCCATCCGCACCGATCAGCTTTTCATCCAGCAGATAGATCACCTGCTCAACCGTTTCCTCCACCGCCTGCGGCAGGAAATGCCGCACTACGAAGAAGGCAATGATCAGCACGACCAGAATGGAGCAGAGAATGATAACGGGCTTTAAGCGTTTTATCATAAGTATCTCCTCCGAATAAAGACGATCAGACCTGCCACCAGGCAGATGCCGGGAATGACGCCCACAAAGAAGATCGCCGTCCAGCGGATGGTATCAGCCGAAAGGGACATGGTGGTGTAAACCCAGTCCTTTGAAGCGGATTTGATGACCTCATCGTTTTCGCCCACCGCTTTTTGATAGGCGCTGAAAACAAACTCTCCGTTGCCGGTGCCCTTCAGGTAGTTTTCATCCAGCATCTGGAGAGAGCCTGCCGCGAAAACGTGGCTGGCAACCAGAACGTTGCTGTTGTCGCTGGTATAGAAGGTGGCCATCGCCGCAAGGGTAAAGGGTCCTTCCGCATCCTCATCCCGCTTTTCATAGTTTGCACTCATGCTGTCGCAGGGCTGAGACCAGGAATCCTCCGAGGTTTTCACCAAAGAGGTTACGTTGATACCGTCGGCATTGCTCTCACCTTCCTTGATCAGCGTGGTGATGGAGCAGCTTTCGGGAATCAGCAGATACTGCGAGGAGGTAATGGAAATATCCTCCACGTCGTTGATGGCGGTACCTGTCATGGTCGGATAGATATAGCGGGGGGAATCCACGGTAGTATACTCCTCGGAATCCATGACCATATCATAATTGATCCGAATACCCCAATCCTCCAAAAAGCCCTTCAGATTCGGCATATTTTTCGGAGCCTGCAGCGCATTATGGAAATAGAAGATATCCCGCTCAAATTTATTGTTGTTGCGAATAAAGGTATCCAGCTTGGCAATTTCCTTGCTGGTGAAATCGGCGGTCGGGCCGCAGATGAACATAGCACGGGCGTTATCGTCGAAGGTATCGATCTGATCCAGCATCTTGATCTGCACGTCGGCACCGTTATTGGCGATCATCCGCATGATCGCTTCATAGCCGCTTTCATTATGACCGGTGATGAAATAGACCATCGGGATCTCATCCTTGGTTACGTACAGCACCGCGCTGGCCAGCGCACTCTGGATGGTAATATCGGTAACAACGTAGCTTTGGCTGATCTGATCATAGGTGGAGGCAACCATGTCCTCCGACTTGATCACACGCATCCGATCGCCGTTCTTAACAACGATATAGCCTTCCTGAATATCGTATTCCGCATAGTTCTCCACGTATTCGTTCAAAATCTGCGGATTTACAACGGTATTAATATAGGTATAGTCGATCTTATCGGAAAGGTTGCAGAAGCGCTTGATATTCTCGGTAAACTGCGGCATCATATCCGCCTCTGCGCAAAGGATCTCCACCTCGATCTTTTCAACCGCATCGTTCTTCTCCACGTAGGTATCCACCATGTTTTTGGTTTCCTGCGCGATTTCATAGATATCGGTAGAGGTCAGGTCCATCCGCCAGGAATAGGCGTCGGCCAGCATCGAGAAGAGCAGGTTGACCACAACCACAACGACCACCACAACCGCAGTCAGCGCAGTGGCCACCGAGCCGTATTTGAACTTACGGCTGGAGAAGATGGACTTCTTTTTCGGGGCGGTGCTCTTTTCGGTCACGTTGATCTGCTCGGGCACAGCCTGATTGTTTTGATTCTTTTCATTCTTGGCCATCAGCTCCACCTCCGTTTATCGATTACGCGGACGATCAGGAAGATCGAAAGCAGCGTTAAGCTTGCAAAATAAAGGATCGCGGTAAAATCGAAAAGGCCCTGCGCCAGGGTTTCATACCGCGTAGAGATCGCGAGCGCACTGATGAACTTATTGATGATCTCCACGTCGATCAGGTCGTTGAGCATGGAGCAGATGTTCAGCAGCAGCAGCACGAAGAAGCCGCCCATAAAAGCGATGATCTGGCTTTCGGTGATGCAGGCCATCAGCATGGCGATGGCAATATACGCCGCACCCATCAGCAGCAGCGCGATCAGGCTTCCGAGGATGATGCCGAACTGCACGTAGCCGTTGATCTGCATAAAGATCACCGCCAGCACGCTGGGGATCAGGCTGACCAAAAAGAGGGTATAGGCCGCCATAAACTTGCCCATTACCATGCCGGTGATGCTCACGGGCGAGGTCATCAGGATCTGATCGGTCTTATTCTTGCGCTCCTCGGGGAAAAGCTTCATGGTGAGCAGCGGCACAGCAAGGATCAAGGTATAGCAATTGAAGCTGAAATAGCCGCTCAGGTCGCTGTCGTTTGCCTGCAGATTGAAGGCATTGAGCACCGAGCCGGAGATGATCAGATACAAGAACAAATAGATGTATCCGACCGGGGATTTCAAATAAGAGAGCAATTCTCTTTTCCAAACGGCGATCATACCTCCGCACCTCCTTCATTGGCGATCAGGTTGATGAACATATCCTCCAGCGACATATCCATCGATTTCAGACCCATCAGAACCCAGCCGTTTTCCGCCAGCAGGCGGAAAAGGGGCTTGCGGATATCCACGCTGGGCATACTTTCGATCAGGAAATCGAAGGTGCCGGGCTCCTTCTGACCCAGGTCGTCGACAAACAGCACGCCGTCCATATCCCGAATCTTACGCTTCACGTCGGGCTTGCGGCCGTTGATCCGCGCCACAAAGCGGCGGTTACCGGCCGTTTTATAAGTAAGAGCATCGGCGTTGCCGTCGGCGATCAGCTGACCCTTATTGATCACGATGATCCGATCGCAAACCGCCTGCACCTCCTGCAGAATATGGGTGGAAAGGATCACGGTATGCTTCTGACCCAGCCGCTTGACCAGGCTGCGGATCTCCACAATCTGGCGGGGATCCAGACCAACGGTCGGCTCATCCAGAATCAGCACGGGCGGATTGCCCACCAACGCCTGCGCAAAGCCCACACGCTGGCGATAACCCTTGGAAAGGTTTTTAATCATCCGCAGATACACGTCTTCGATCTTCATCAGCTCGCAGATCTCCCGCAGATGCTCCTTTCGGGGGAATTTACATTTTTTCAGGTCGTATACGAAATTCAGATATTCCTTTACCGTCATATCCATATAAAGGGGCGGCTGCTCCGGCAAGAAGCCGATCAGCTTTTTGGCGGCGGTGGGATCCTCTAAGATATCGATCCCATCGATCATCGCCGAGCCGTCGGTGGCGGAAAGATAGCCGGTCAGGATATTCATGGTGGTGGATTTACCGGCACCGTTGGGGCCTAAGAAGCCAACGATCTCGCCGCTCTCGATCTTGAAAGAAATATCATTCACGGCAAGATTTTCGCCGTATTTCTTGACGAGATTTTTTACCTCGATCATGGAAGTCCTCCTGCATGGGCAAAGGGCAGCGGCCCCTTGCCGTTTTTTATAATTTCATTGTACCACAGAACCCGCTCGGATTGCTATGAACAATCTGTTAATTCTCGGATTTGGCAATAATTGCAATGCCCAGCTCCTCCAGCTGCTCGGGAGAAACCTCGGAGGGGCAATTGCTCATCAGCTCGGATGCGTTCTGCACCTTGGGGAAGGGCACAACGTCGCGCAGGTTCTTGAGATTCAGCATCTGCATCACCAAGCGATCCAAGCCGATGCCCATGCCGCCGTGGGGCGGTGCACCGTATTGGAAGGCATCCAGCAGGAAGCCGAACTTAGCGTGAGCCTCCTCCTCGGAAAGACCCAGCATATCAAACATTCTGCCCTGCAGCTCGGGATCGGTGATCCGAATGGAGCCGCTGGCCAGCTCAACGCCGTTGAGCACCAGGTCGTAGGCCTTGGCGCGAACGTTCGCCTTATCGCTCTCAAGATAGCCGAGGCATTCGTCCATCGGAGAGGTGAACGGATGGTGCAT
>JAFQKO010000106.1 GCA_017396865.1 Clostridia bacterium
ATTTTTTTGATGTTCTCTGCCGTTTCGGGGATCTTAACCTTTTCAAACAGGTTGACCCGCTGGGTGGTGGCCTTCAGCTCGGCCTCCAGCAGCCGCACCTGCTCATCCAACACTTCCGCCTCCAGATCGAGGGACATCGCCTTTTCCATATGGTTGGCGGCGATATCCACCCAAAGGGGCGTTTCATAAAGATCATAATCTCCGCGGGAAAACTCCGCGCCCTCATAGATGGGGATGGCAACACCTGCGATATTTCCTTCGCCCTTCATGATGTTGCGCACGGTAATGATCCCTTCGGGGAAAACCTCCTGCTCGCTGAAAACGGCGATCCAGGAGCTAAAGCCCTGCTCCAGCTCTTCCCGCGCCTTTCGCACCGCCTTGGCTTTGGCGGCAATGGAGCGGATCTCGGCTTGAAGCTGCTGCTTTTTCAGTGTCAGAGTAGGCAAATATCTCCGGTACATCTTGAGCGCATCCTTTTGTACCTTTAACTCGTTTTTAGTTAATTTGATTTTTGCCAAAATGTCGCCCTCCCTTACTTAGGCCAAAATTCGTCCGTAAGGTCCGACTTAATTCCGGTTTCGTCCTTTTCAAAGCACTCGGCCAGGATCTCCCAGCCCAGATCCAAGGCACCCTCCAGCGAGAGGTTGACCGAAAGATCCATCAGCTTATTTTCAAAGAGTTCGCCGTATTTCAGGAGCTTTTCATCCCAACGGCTCATGGCGAAGCCCATGTTCTTCTTTTCCAGCGTCTCCTTATAAGAAGAATACATCCGGATCATGGCATCCATCAGGGCACGGTGATCCTTACGGGTCTTGCCGTTTACGTTCTGCTTCAAGCGGGAGAGGGAGCCGAAGGGCTCGATACGGCCGCCCTTGAGATAATACTGACCCTCGGTGATATAGCCGGTATTATCGGGAACGGGATGGGTGACGTCGTCGCCGGGCATAGTGGTGACCGCCAAAACGGTGACCGAGCCGGAATCATCAAAGTCGACCGCCTTTTCATAGCGGGCAGCCAGCTGGGAATAAAGATCGCCGGGATAGCCGCGGTTGGAGGGAACCTGCTCTTGGGTAATGGCGATTTCCTTCATGGCATCGGCAAAGTTGGTCATATCGGTCAGCAGCACCAATACGTCCTTATCCTGCAACGCAAACTGCTCTGCAACTGCCAACACCATATCGGGGATCATCATACATTCAACGGTGGGATCGGAGGCGGTATGAATAAACATAACCGTCTTGCTCAACGCGCCGCCCTTGGAAAGCTCCTCTTTAAAATAAAGGAAGTCGTCGTATTTCAAGCCCATACCGCCCAAAACGATGACGTCGGCCTCCGCCTGCATGGCAATGCGGGCCAACAGCTGGTTATAGGGCTCACCCGAGATGGAGAAGATCGGCAGCTTCTGAGAAACGACCAGCGTGTTGAACATATCGATCATCGGGATATTGGTTCTCATCATGCGGTTGGCAAGAATACGCTTGGTGGGGTTAACGGACGGACCGCCGATGGGGGTCATATTATCGGTGAGGGCAGGGCCGTTATCCCGCGGCTCGCCCGAGCCGTTAAAGATACGACCCAGAAGATCCTCGCTGAAGGAGACCCGCATCTCATTGCCCAAGAAGCGCACCTCATCACCGGTGGAAACACCCTGACCGCCCGCAAAGACCTGCAGGGAGACGAGATCGCCTTCGATCTTATTGACCTCGGCCAAGGATTTACCGAAGCGGGTATTGATCTGCGCCAATTCATTATAGCGAACGCCCGTTGCACGAACGGTGATGACGTTACCGGTAATGGATTCGATTCGGTTAAATACTTTATTCATGCTCACTCACCGCCTTTCAATAACAGCTCGGCCTCTTGGCCCAAAACGCCCTTGCCCTCTGCATAGAGTGCATCGATCTCGGTCTCGGCCGCCTTAAAGGCATCGCTTTCAAATTCGGTATAGTTCCAGTCGATAAACTTCTGACGCAAACGGTTGATAAAG
>JAFQKO010000107.1 GCA_017396865.1 Clostridia bacterium
CAGAAATATCTGCCCAACGGAAGCTGCGGTGTGATCAGCTTCGGCGTGAAGGGCGGTAAAGAGGCGGCCTGCGAATTTATGGGCCACCTGAAGATCGCAGCCATCGAGACCCACGTGGCCGATGCCCGTACCTGCTGCCTCCATCCTGCTACCGCCACCCATCGCCAGATGAGCGAGGCGGAGCTGATCGCCGCCGGTGTACCGGGTGATCTGGTGCGCTATTCCTGCGGTCTGGAGAGTGCCGACGATCTGATTGCAGATATTGAGAATGCCCTCTCTTTCGTAAAATAACGATAAAGGAGCAAATCTATGCCCATTAAAATTCCAAACGGACTGCCTGCGGCCAAGATCTTGGAGAAGGAAAACATCTTCGTGATGACCGAGACCCGTGCCTCCATTCAGGAGATCCGCCCGCTGCAGATCCTGCTTTTGAATCTGATGCCCAAAAAGATCGAGACCGAGACCCAGCTTTCCCGCCTTTTGGGCAATACTCCCCTGCAGGTGGAGCTGGAGCTGATCCACACCAAGTCCCACGAATCCAAAAATACCCCTGCCGATCATATGTTCGCATTCTATAAGACCTTCGACGACGTGAAGCATCGCAACTTCGACGGCCTGATCATCACCGGTGCGCCGGTGGAGCAGATGCCCTTTGAAGAGGTGGAATATTGGGACGAGCTTTGCGAGATCATGGAATGGAGCAAGAGCCACGTGCACAGCACCTTCCACATCTGCTGGGGTGCGCAGGCGGGGCTCTACTACCATTTCGGGATCGATAAGGAGCCGTTGCCCGAGAAGATGTTCGGCATCTTCCCCCATAAGGTCGATCATAAGCGGTCTATTTTGTTCCGCGGCTTCGACGATACCTTTATGGTGCCCCATTCACGGCATACCACCGTATCCCGCGAGGCCATCGAGGCCGAGCCGAAGCTGAAAATTCTGGCCTCCTCCAAGGAGGCGGGTGTCTATGCCATTGCCACCAAATACGGCAAGCAGATCTTTATCACCGGCCATTCGGAATACGATGCCATGACGCTGGATGCGGAGTATCGGCGGGATGTGGATCTGGGTCGTCCCATTTCCATCCCCAAGAATTATTATCCCAACGACGATCCCCGCAAAAAGCCCAAGGTCTCCTGGCGCTCCTGCGCCAACCTGCTCTACAGCAACTGGCTCAACTATTTCGTCTACCAGACCACGCCTTATGATTTAAATAAGATCAAATAAAAAAAGCGCCTATGGCGCTTTTTTTATTGATAATTGGTCGGACCCATGTTCGAAAAATTGTTATTCTGCGGATATTCAGGTTGCGGAGGCATTTGCTGAGGAATCGTTTTGGTATTTTGTGCTATATAAATCACCGCATCCTTCATCGCCGCCGTATCTTCAACCACATTACCAAAGCCAAAGAGAATAATGCTCGATATCCATGCTGACACTCCGCCAAATACAAACAAAAAAATGCCCGTTACGATATAAACCGGAGCGTATTCCGAATGATACGATGCCGCATATTGAGCCCCCAAAACAAAGTACCAGATCGCCAGGCAAGCGAACAAGACAAATAAAACCCAAAACAATACCTTTGCGGTAATTTTGATTTTTCTTCCACTATTCGAAAACATTTTATTTCCCCCTCAAATGTAAATTTACGACATTCACAGAATGTCATCTTTGGCGCCATTATAACATATAATTTTCTTATTGACAAGCACTAAATGTCAAAAAGGAGAAAAATATGTTTATTAACAAGACAGCAGACGGGCGAAACAACGTATGCGGCAAAAAGATCGCAACAATTCGGATGGAGATGAAGATCTCCCAACGGGAGCTGGCCGATCGGATGCAGTTGGTTGGGATCGACATCGACAAAAATGCCATTCAACGCATCGAGTGTGGCAAGCGGTTTGTAACCGATATCGAGTTGATTTCCTTTACCAAGGTTCTGAACGTAACCTTTGAAGCATTATTGTCGGATTAAGGATTGAAAAACCGAAACGGCTATGATAAAATAATAGCGTTTTAGAAAAAATCACAAGGAGGAATCGCCCATGAACAACTACACAAAAGGCTTAAAAAGCGGCTTGCCGGTTGGCTTGGGCTATTTTTCCGTTTCCTTTGCCTTCGGCGTGGCGGCGGTGCAGAGCGGGCTGTCCGTTTGGCAGGCGGTATTGATCTCGCTGACCAACCTGACCTCGGCGGGGCAGCTTGCGGGGCTTTCGGTGATCGCCGCATCGGGCTCGCTGATCGAGATGGCGGTAACCCAGTTGGTGATCAATCTGCGGTATGCCTTGATGTCCATCTCCCTCTCCCAAAAGCTGGACGGCAGCGTGCGGCTGCTTGACCGCTTTTTCATGGCCTTCGGCAACACCGACGAAAACTTCGCCATCGCCTCCGCCCAGCCGGGCACGGTGACTGCCCCCTTCTTTTACGGGCTGATGACCCTTCCCATCCTCGGCTGGACAAGCGGCACCCTTTTCGGTGCGGCGGCGGGCGCGATCCTGCCCGAAGCGGTGCTTTCCGCCCTGGGGGTTGCCATCTACGGAATGTTCGTTGCCATCATTCTGCCGGTCGCAAAAAAGAGCGCGGCGGTTGCCTTGGTGGCGCTGGGTGCGGCGGGGTTGGCCTGCTGCTTTGAATGGATCCCGCTGCTCAATTCCGTTTCGGGCGGGTTTGCCATCATCATCTGCGCCGTGGTTGCCGCGGCGGTGGGGGCACTCTTAAAGCCCGTGGAGGATGAGGCATGAGGTTATTTTTATACGTATTGGTGATGGCGGGCGTCACCTATTTGATCCGAATGCTCCCGCTGGTGATCTTCAAAAAGAAGATCCAAAATCGATTTATCCGTTCCTTTTTATACTATATCCCCTATGCGGTATTGGCGGCGATGACCTTTCCCGCCATCCTTTCCGCCACCGCCTCCCCCCTTTCGGGCGCGGTTGCTTTGGGGGTGGCGCTGATCGCCGCTTATTTAGAATGGGGCTTGCTCCCCGTGGCGTTGCTTTCCTGCGCCGCCGTTTATACCACCGAACTATTTTTATAAGGAGTACCTGCTATGATTAAAAACATCGTTTTCGACATGGGTGGCGTTTTAACGCAATACGATCCGGATGCCTTTATGGCGGGTCTTTCCGCAGAAGAGCAAACGGTTTTGGGGCAAGAGATCTTCCATTCCGAGAATTGGCAGCGGCTGGATCGCGGCGAGCTGACCGAGGAGGAGCTGACCGACCTGGTTTGCAGCCGTATCCCATCGGAATACTGCGAAACCGCCAAAAAACTGATTCGCTGGTATGAGCTTTCCGCCCCCATTGCAGGCATGGATGCGCTGGCCCTCCGCTTGCGGGAAAAAGGCTACCACGTTTATCTGCTTTCCAATACCAGCCACGCGTTCCGTTTGTTCTATTCTCAAATCCCTGCTCTTGCGCATTTTAACGACTATTTTATCTCTGCGGAACACGGTTTGCTGAAGCCCGACCCGAAGATCTTTCAAAAATTCTGCTCTGTTTTTTCGCTCGCCCCTTCGGAGTGTGTTTTTGTGGATGATAGTGCCGCCAACGTGCAGGCGGCAAGCAGTCAAGGCTTCACCGCCATTCAATTCGACGGCGATGCCGCCCATCTGCAGGCGACCCTTGAAAAATTGCAAATCCTCTAATTAAAAAAGACCCTATCGGGTCTTTTTTTAATTCAGCATATAGACCCCGATGGCCAGATAGCTTGCATAGGCCAACCATAGGAGATAAGGGATCATCAGCTTCCCTGCCGCCTTGCTGACCGCCCAAAACCAAAGGGTCGTCAGAATGACCAGCAGATCCAATAGCAGGATCACCGCCACCGCCCAACCGAAGGCCTGAAACCGAAAGAAAACGATGCTCCAGCTAAAGTTCACCAAAAGCTGCACCGCATACAGCCAAAGCCCCTGCCTGCGGCGCAGTTCGTTGCCGCGATTGAGATAAATGATGGCGGCGGCGATCCCCATCAAGGCATAAAGGATGCCCCATGCCACGGGGAACAGCCAACCGGGCGGTGCGAAGGGCGGCTGCACCAGATCCTGATAAACGTTGCGTTGGTTGCCCGATAAAAAGCCCGACAAAAAGCCGATCCCCTCCGCAATGACAATACTGATCACAACAACCCACCCGGGTTTCACTTGCTTCATAAACTCACCTCGATTGTACTCTATGCAATTTGAGGCAATTTATGCTGCTTGCGTTGGATTTGACGCAAAATCAAAACAAAGCGCATACCAGCAAGCGATTCGGCAAAAATATTGTTTTTTGATGAAACATTGAAAAAAGCAACGTGATGTGTTATGATAAAAATAACATTAAAAATACGGAGATGAACCATGAAGCTGATTGAAAACCCCATTCACTTTTTCAAACAGATCGATACCCTCATTCCGATCCTTACCACCCGCTGCCCTCGGAATGTCGACGGCGACGAGCCCTTTATCTGGGTGTTTCATGAGGATACGGTGCAGGAGGCGCCCTCCTGCCTTACCCTCAGCCCGCTGCTATCCTCCGAAGCCGAATCAACGGGCAACTCCATACCGATGCGGCGGTTGGATCTCTGCCGCTTTTCCGTTGATCGGGAAGAATGGGTTGCCTTTCCGTTGGTCGGAGCTCATCCGCAGATATCCCCCTATCTGATCGGACAAGCCCCCGAGGAGGATTTCACCCTTTATCTTTGCGATATTACCGCCTCCTTCTACACAGTGATCACGCCCAAAAGCTACGTTGCCTTTCTCTTTTGGGGCTCTCAATTGGCCAAGGAGGGCGATGCAATTCTGCACAATCGGCCGCAGGACTGCCTTGCGGCAACCGAAGCTGCGATCCGCGCGCAGACCAAGGAGGGAACCGTTACGCTGCTGACCACGGCGGAGCTCACCCCGCAAACCATCAGCGTTGATTCCCTACTCGACCTCTCGGCTTTGCAGACGAAGGACTACAAGGACGCCGAAAAGGCGCTGGAGGCCGTTCGCAAGCGCTATACCAAGCTTCCGCAGGAAAAGGCGCAAAAGCTCCCGCTTTTCAACAAGCAGATCGAGCTCAAGGCGCAGCCGCAGGCCGCCTCCCTTTATCCTGTTGTTTGCGCCTTTGAAACGGTATTCTCATGCGCCAATCCCAAGGTTAAAAGCAAGATAAGCGCTATCACCAAAAAGACGCTCGAGATCTCGAAGCTGACCGACGACCGCGAACAGATGGGGCTCGAGCTGCAGAAGCTCATGCAAATGCTATGCGAATGCTTCTCCCTTTGCGTTTCCCTTTCCGCTCCGATCTTCGAGGCCAACAGCGATCTGCCCGAGCTGAGCCTGCTCTGCGATCTGATGCTGCAAAATCAGGTGGAGCTGACCGATATCATCGACGGAGAGCTCATTGATTTCAGCCTTGCTCTTTTGTATTTTGATCTGTTCGGCACGCTGACCGACGCAAGCTATCAGAATGATAACTCCGTCGAAAAGCGCGTGCGGGTGGAACAGTTCCGCAGGCGGGTCGAGGAGGAGACCATGACCGATTACAGCGTTGCGGGGATCCTTTCCGGCCTCTTGGTAACCGGCATTGCCACCTCCATTTACGAAGCCGTTATCGATTCCGATTCTGATTCCGATTCCGATGGCTCGATCAGCGCAGAAGAAGCAGAGCGCTGCCGAAAAGAGTTTTTACAAACAGAAAAATCCAAACGCTTCTTCGGCGAGCTGGTGCTGATGGATATGAAGCACGCCTTTTTACTGCTGATGGCAACCATGGATCGGAATGCTAAGATCAACCAAAAGGCGCTCTTCCAATCCACCCGAGAAAAGCTGGCCGATTTTTCCGCCCTTGCGGAGCACTACAAAATCGCCGCGCGCCTTCAGGCAACGTTTCTTGCCGATCAGGAAAATTTGATTCTGCAGCCCGGCTACAGCGAAAGCGATCTGGACAAGTTCATTGAAAAGATCGTTGCCAAATATGAGTACAGCAATCCCGACGAGGTCACCTGCTCAGATGCCGCGCAGGAGCTGCTTCTGCTCTTCCCCTACGATGCAAGCTTCTACGTTCCCTACCTGCAGTACGGCGGAGAAGCCACCGAGGAGCTGCATCGCTTTGCCTGCGGGCATCTGGTGGAGCTGGCGGAGGTTATCCGCAGCGTTGAAAAGCGCAAGCAGGAAAACGAGATGAAGCGCACCCTGCAGGAGCAGCAAATGCGGCAGGAGGAGGAGCGGCAAAAGCGCAGGCAAGAGGAAGAGGATCGAAAGAAGAAGCTGGAAGCGGAGCGGCTGCAGCGCCAAAAGGAAGAGGCGGAGCAGCGCGCAAAGAAGCAGATGCATGAAGAAAAAATCCGCATCGTCGAGGAGAAAAAGCGCAAGGAGGAGCAGGATGCTGCCCGCAAGCTGGAGGCGCTCAAAGCGCTGCCCGAGCGCTACCGCGAGATTGCCCCGCTGCACGCGGATCTCTTCTATGCGCTGATGGAAAACCCGCTCTACATCGACGATCCCGAGCTCGACTACACCGAGCCCGCCATGCTCACCGACAAGGTTTTGCGCTTTATTGACAAAAACTACGACCTCTCTGCCTCCCGCTTCTATACCACGGCATCGATGCATTATCAGCGCAGGTACGTCAATATGACGCACGCCTACGGCGCAGAGATCTTCAACACAGAGCCGATCCTTTTCTACTGCGACGATACCGTTTTCGGCGGCGGAAAGGAAGGCTTTATGCTCACCACCCACCATTTTTGCTATAAGAACATCGGCGAGAGCGGATTTCTGATCCCGCTGGATCACATCAAATCCATCTCCCTCACCTCCGACGGCAAGCGCATCAACATCAACGGCACCCGTTCGGTGACCTATACCATGGGGTGTGTGTCGGTACGCAACGTGTGCAACCTTCTGAATTTCGCCGTTTGCAACCTGCTGTATCTGACGCATAACTGCACCGTCCCGCCCTATTCCTTCATGCAGACCCCTCATTTCGAGCCGACTCCGCCAACCCCGACACCGCCGTCGGACATTCCGCCGATGCAGGTGCCGCAGCCCACGTACGGCACACCGCCCGCAGGCTATCCGCCGATGCAAGCACCCTACGGCGCGCCCCCTCCCCCCTATTATGCGCCGCCCGCGCCAACGCCCTCCTATCCGCAGCAAGCGGAAGGCTGGACCTGCCAATGCGGTGCAACCAACACCAACCAAAATGCCTTTTGTATGATGTGCGGGGCGCCGCATAATCCTCCGCAGCCGCAAAGCTGGAAATGCCCCGATTGCGGCCGCGAGAACGATGCCAACGGAAACTTCTGCGGCAGCTGCGGTCGACGCAAGCCGTATTAATCAAAGCTCATCCGCTCAGGTTGACGAAAAATAGGGAATCCCTATCGAGAGCGTCCCTGTGAAAGACCGCAAGGAGAAAGAACAACGTCTTCTTTCTCCTTGCTTTTTATAAACAACTGCATTTTTAATTTCAGCAGGACATCCATCTGTCTTTGCGAAAAAGTATAATGTTGATAGGTGATCGATATGAACAACACAAAACAACAACGGGTTCTTGAAATCTTCTTTCGAGGTATGCGCGGAGAAGACATCTCTGTTCGAGCCCTCGCCAATGAATACGGCGTTTCAACCAAAAGCATTACCCGAAGCATCAATGAGCTGAAGGCCTTTCTCGCCGACCACAAGGAGCTTGTCGGCGACACCAAGCTGATCTATTCCTATGCCGATAGGTGCTACCGTCTTTATATGGACGAGCTGCTGAACAGCAAAGAATTATTTGCCATCACCGAGGTTTTGATCGGTGCCCGCGCGTTTTCACGGGAGGAGCTTTTGGTGCTGGTCAATAAATTCAAGCATTTTACCATCGGTGACGATAAGCAAAAACTGACAGAGCTGATCCGAAAAGAGCTTTATCACTATTCCGAAGTCAAGCACGATTGCGAGAGCGTGCAGGACAGATTATGGCAGCTCATTAACTGTATCACAGAGAAAAAGACCATCACCGTTGAATACTATCGCATGGATCGAAAGTGGATAACACGCAAGCTATATCCGTTATCGGTACTGTTCAATGATTACTATTTTTATTTGATCGCCTTCTGTATCGATGGAGCAAGCGACGAGCCCCGCTATTTCCGCATCGACCGTATCAAAGAGATCACCGTTCATCGAAAAAATGCTTCTGCCGTTGCAATGGCCGACTTTGATGAGGGGTTGCTCCGAAAAAGAAGCCTTTTTATGTGGCCCGGAACGCTGCGTACGGTTCGGTTTGAGTTTAACGGGCCTTCCGTTCAAGCGGTGCTTGACAAGTTACCTACGGCCAAAATCCTCAAGCGCATGGACGGAGGAAAATATCTCATCGAGGCGGAAACCTACGGCGACGGCATCAAGATGTGGCTTTTAGGTCAGGGGGCTTGGGTCAAGGTGGTCTCCCCCGTCGATTTTGTTGCCGAGCTTCGCGACGAAATCAACAAGATGCATGATTATTATAATTTATAGGCGGCATCCGCCTGTTTACCTGTTGATTCGGGAATTTCACAAGGAACTATTCGGGGAAGTGCGGCTCTACACAATTCTGATAAAATAGACTATAATTTGGAAAGAAGTGTCGAAAATGAGAGGTGAATTACGAGTGCCGATGGATCCCAAATCGATTAAAGGGGAGTATCTGAACTCCGCATATAGCGAGCTTGCGAATCTGATTGGAATTGATGCGGTATTGAAAATTCATTCTACGTACCGAGGGCAGCAGGTCTTCTTCCCCGTAGATTTGTTCAGCAGAGAATTCATAAGAACGCAAATCATCAACGAATACAACGGCTACAACGTAAAGCACCTTGCCCTAAAATACGGCTACACCGAAAAATGGATCAAGAAAATTCTCAAAGAGAATAAAAACGTTAAATAATAAGGAGCGAGACAATCAAATGTTGATGAAGTTAATGGGGTATTTACTGGTTGTTGCTGTCGTTTGTGCCATTATAGGCGGAATGACCGACATTGCTACTTTCAGCACCTTGGGTACCGGTGCATTCTGCGGAGCAGGCGTTGTATTTCTTGTTTGGTCATTTTGCAAGATATTTTTTAAAGATGAATAAAAGGAGATAAACCGTGTCCATATTTTTTAAAAATGATAATTGGGTTGAATTCAGATGCTCCCATTGCGGCGCACTGTCAAGAAGACACGAGGGAACCGGAAAACCGTCCCCCGGCAACTGTCCGCGCAGGAATAAGCTCTCCAACGGACAACCGCGTCCCCATATTTGGGTGGTTAACAGAAGATATTAATTCAAAACAGCAGATGGGCTTTCGGCCCATCTGCTGTTTTCCTTATTTGTCAAAGGCGGGGTTGATGCGGTAATAGTTGTTGCTGTCGAGATGACGCCGCACCTGCCCGAGCGCTTCACCGAAGCGCTGGAAGTGGACGATCTCCCGCTCCCGCAGGAACTTAATGGGATCGCGCACGTCGGGGTCGCGGATGAGGCGCAGCAGGTTATCATAGGTGGTGCGTGCCTTTTGCTCTGCTGCAATTGTGTAAGAACGACAGGTCCCAAAAAACCAGTATTTATGCGGGTTTTCAGGATCGGCATTTTTGGGTAGCTGCAATCTCATAAGTGCAACATATCAAAAATTCCAGTGAATTTCGATGGGTACATCGGTGGTGCCTTTGATCCTTTTTCCTACGGAAATGTAGTCAATCAGAATCTCAACCATCTCACGATTCAGGTGCTCAAGATTAGTATAACGCTCAATGATTTCTTTTCGATTGTCACCGACTTCAAGCTTTACATCTAGTTCCTCAACCTGTCTGCGGCAGTCTGCAATCAGGCGTTCCAAACGGTCACGATCATCAACAAAGTCTTTCGACATTACAGAGTAATCAGATGCACTGATCAGTCCCTTGACCTTATCCATATACAGTTCTCGAATACCCTTGGACAGTTCCGCAACACGCTTTTCATAGGTGGCAATATTTTTAAGGATACTGTCTTTCTGCGCTTGCAGATCATTACAAAACTCAATCTTTCTCTCCAAATCGTCCTTGTTCAGATACTCCTCGGAAAGGCGGTTCAGCTCGTCAATGACCATCTGCTCCAATTTATCAACCGAGATAAAGGAGCCGATGCAGGCATCCTTCGCCACGTGACGGTTGGAGCACTGCAGATAATGCTTGCCCCGATTTTTAGAGGAGCGCATCACATATCCGCAGTTGGCACAGCGAGCCTTCCTTGCAAACAGACCGATAGTGCCAACATCAAAAGGCTTTGCCCGTTCCTTTATCATCTTTTGCACCCTGTCCCAAAGCTCCCGGTCAATGATGGGTTCGTGAGTACCTTCAACGATGTACCACTGGCTTTTGGGGCGGGGCTTGTTCTGCTTGGTCTTGTAGGAAATACTGCCGTACTTGCCCTGAACCATATTGCCGATGTATATCTCGTTGACCAGCATATCGGAAATTGCAAAGTACTTCCACAGAGTGCTGTTCTTGGCGGTAGGCTGTTTGTAGCGCAGACCTTTCAGTCGCTTGTATTCGGTTGGATTTGGGATGCCCCTGTCATTGAGCATACGGGCGATCGCAGTCTTGCCATACCCCTGCGAAAAGAGAGTGAACACCTCACGAACCACAGCGGCGGCTTCCTCGTCGATGATCAGATGCCCCTTTTGATCGGGGTCTTTTTTGTACCCGTAAAGGGCAAAAGCACCGATATGGAATCCGTTTTCCCGTCTGTTTTTCAGAACGCTACGGATGTTGTCGGACATATCCTCCAAGTACCACTCGTTTACAAGTCCGTTGATCTGTCGGGACTTCTTATTTCCCTTGTTGTCGGTGTCGGCATTGTCCACGATGCTGACAAAGCGAATACCCCAAATGGGGAATAAACCGTGGATGTACTTTTCCACCAGCTCCAGCTCACGAGTGAAACGGGATTGTGTCTTGCAGAGGATAATATCAAATTTTCTCGCTTCGGCGTCCTGCAGCAGACGGTTAAACTCCGGTCGGCGTCTGTCCGCACCGGCGTAGTCATCGTCGCTGTAAATGCAGTAGATTTCCCACCCCTGTTCAAGAGAGTATTGTACCAGCATTGCCTTTTGGTTCTGAATGCTGCCCGAGTCGTCGGTTTCAACCTGCTTGTTTCTATCTTCTTCGGATAAGCGGCAATAGACAGCGGCTTTCGGCTTTCTGTCTTCTTTTGAGAAGGAAGAAACGGTTTCCATGCTCAATGTTCCGGAAAAAGGATCTGTAATCCCGCTTTTTCGCAATAGTTTCCGCTCTTGCTTTTTTCCAATATGTGGATAAGCTCGATCCACTTGTCGGTGAATTCCCGCTCGGTGACGGTGCTTTCGCCGCTTTTGAAAACACTGTTTACGGTCGGGGATTTTTCCCTTTC
>JAFQKO010000108.1 GCA_017396865.1 Clostridia bacterium
GATGGCGGTGGGGATACCCTTTTCAAAATGGATGGTCACATAGGTAGGAGCATCGGGTGCCATCTCGGGAGAAACACCCATCTCCAAAAAGCCGGGCTCGTTGTACTTGGGCTCATTGGCGGGATCCTCCAGATCTAAGCCCTCATGGGAGAGATGCCACATATTCTTATCCTTGGAATAGTTGGTCTCGCGGTTGATCTTGAGGGGGATCTCATGGGCCTCGGCATAGGCGATCTCTTCCTCGCGGGACTTGATATCCCACTCACGCCAAGGGGCGATGATGGGCAGATCGGGGGCAAAAGCCTTCAGGGTCAGCTCGAAGCGAACCTGATCGTTGCCCTTACCGGTACAGCCGTGGCAGATGGCATCTGCACCCTCGGCGATGGCGATCTCTGCCAAACGCTTTGCGATGCAGGGACGAGCCAAAGAGGTGCCCAGCAGATAATTCTCATAAATTGCGCCGGCCTTGACGGCGGGGAAAACGAAGTCGTTGACAAACTCTTCGTTCAGGTCTTCAATATACAGCTTGGATGCGCCGGTCTTAAGCGCCTTCTCCTCCAAGCCATCCAACTCGCCGGTCTGACCGACGTTACCGGAAACAGCGATAACCTCGCAGTTATTGTAGTTTTCCTTCAGCCAGGGAATAATGATCGAGGTATCCAAACCACCGGAATACGCCAAAACAACCTTTTTAATATTCTCTTTATTCATTCTATGCTCCTCCGTTTGAATAAAATTCGAAATTCAATGTATAAATCTTACCACACCTATTATAATAATGCAAGCATTTTTCGCATCATTTGTCTATTTTTGCTATTATATACAAGGAAATCTCCCCATTTAACGGGCGGTTTGTGTATTTTTTAACCAAAGCCTTCGGGCTTATCTGTTTTATGCATAGAATCGTGCATATTATGCATCGATTTATGCGAGATGCGCCCGTAAATAAGTTTTATAAAGATTTCATTTTATCCTTGACAATGCCAAATGTTTGTTATATAATACATAGGCAACTAAATCATATCTTTGACCTATACGGAGAAATACTCAAGAGGCCGAAGAGGCGCCCCTGCTAAGGGCGTAGGGTAGGTAACTGCCGCGAGGGTTCAAATCCCTCTTTCTCCGCCAAATAAAAACAGCACCCATTCGGGTGCTGTTTTTATTTGGCGGGAGGGATTTGAACCCCAAGGGGGCAGACGCCGTTTGGCAAAACAGCCCGGTGCGGCTGTTTTGCAGGCGGATGGTGCGAGGCGGGTACCGCGAGCAGGGCGGAGCGGTCGACGAGCAGGTGCAGATGCAACGCATCTGCCTCCCTCTTTCTCCGCCAAAATTTCCTGCTTGTTACAGTATAAGGCAAAATTAAAAGCCTTGTGTAATCACACGGCTTTTTTAATATCCTTTAGTGTACATCTCTAATGCAACCGCCATCTTTCTCTGTATGCCAGCGGGGACATGCCGCATTTCTTTTTAAAAATTGTATAAAAATAGCTTTCCGACCCCGGGAACGTACGTTCGGCAATCTCCCGCACCGCAAGATCAGAGTTTTTCAAGAGCATTTTTGCAGAGGCAAGTCGTTTGTCTGCCACCAGTTCCGAAAAGGTTATGCCATACTGCTTTCGGATGATGCGGGCGATCGCCTTTGCGGAGGACGGAACCGTCGAAGCCATCCAACATCAAAGCCTGCCCATCCTCGGCGTGCAATTTCACCCCGAGCGGATGGCAAACGGAGCGCCGATCTTTGAGTGGTTTTTATCTCAAATACAGTTAAAAAAGGCACCGACCGCAGAAAAATAGGTAAAGCCTAAAGTATGTGCCAATATTATAGATTGCAAGGAGAAAGGAGGTCTACTCTTTCTCCTTGTTCATTTTATAATGAATAGTTTTTTGACACGCTGAAAAGGGGCTGTGAAAAACATGCGTTTTTTCACAGCCCCTTTTCGTTAATGATGCTCAAAATAAAATGCCGTATTGAGCTGCCGATGGATCACCGTCAGCATCCCGTGCTCATTGCAGGCGATATAGCGATCGCCGACCGCGAAATGCTCAAAGGACGCCTGCAGAGGATCCACCTCGTCGGCCGCGCCGAACCGCCATTTCTTTTGCTCCCCGAAAAAGGCAGCCTCCCCCTCTGCAGAGATCTCGATTTGACGGTACTCTGCGGCGGGCAGCTCCTCTCCGCTTGCGATATCGACGGCATAGAGCTTGGTTTCGCCTCCGTTTGCCCGATCGGCCTCGCTTTCCCAATAGCGCACCGTCAGCACCCCGCCGCCTGCCGCAGATGCGCTTACCGAATATCCGACCTTGAGCGGCTGATAGGTTTCGCTCTGCAGATCATAGATGGCAGGATAATCCGTTCCGCCGTAGCAGGCGATCCGCTCCCCCGAAACGGAAAGGTTGGGATGCTCCGTTTCCGTCAGCGCCCGAATGCCGCGCAGATCAACGTAGGCGGTATAGAGGGTATAGCCGCCCTCGTCCTGCGCTTTGGTATAATAAAGGCGATCCCCCTGCTGCACCATATCAACAACGCACCCCACCGATGGACGGAGCACGGCGGTCATCTCCTTGGTGTTGACACAAAGCAGCTCGCTGCGCGCAGAATCGGGCAAAAACAGCCATTCCTCCCCCCGCTGAAAGCCCTTGGGCAAAAAGCCTTTTCCAGGGGAATAGCTCATCAGCACCTGCCAATCGGAGCCTTCCTCCAACGCCAGCCCCAAAAGCTGCCTATCCTTCTCCGCCAGCAGCACCGAGCCGCACAGCCGCAGGATTCTGCCGCCCTCCAACAAAACCGAACACCGACTCGGGGCATCCCCCGACATGGTCAGAATCTGCTCCTCCCCACCGCAGTTGCAGCCAAAATAAATCTGATCGCCGTAGACCGCTACGCGGCGGGCGGCAATGCTGTCGTTTGAATGAAGATCATAACAGTCGTGAGGGAATTGCTGCGGCAGTTCCAACATCGGCTCTTCTTCCGCTCCTTGGCAACCGCAAAGAAGCAGCAAACACACCCATAACATCGCCAACAATCGCTTCATCGCGATCACCTCCTTTTTTCTGATTTCATTGTATCATAAAATGAAGCCCGCGCAACCCCTTCGGGCAAAATGTAACATAAGTGTAACATTTCCTTGTTGACCCTGCACAAAAAACAACCCCGCTTTTTGTGCAAAAGAGAGAGCGATCGGATGAAAATCCGATCGCTCAGCGTGTCAAAAAACTGTTTTTAATTTTGACACGCTGGGAGACTGATTAAAAAAGAGTGCCGAATTCGTCGAAATGATCCCGATCGCGTATGTGATACGCTGAGCGGTCATTTCGGCGGATAGCAGAAAAATTCCAATCAAAATCCGCATCACTATGC
>JAFQKO010000109.1 GCA_017396865.1 Clostridia bacterium
ACCATGCTGCGGATGCTGATCAAGGGCGATCTTTCCAAATACGACCTTTCCTCTATCCACCATATGACCACCGCCGGCGAAGCCCTCAACCCCGAGGTCTTTAAGCAGTTCCTGGACGCTACCGGCCTGGAGATCATGGAGGGCTTCGGTCAGACCGAGACCACCCTTGCCATCGGCAACCTCTACGGCACCACCCCCAAGATCGGCTCTATGGGCAAGGCCTCTCCGCAGTTTGACGTGGATATCGTCGACCTCGACGGCAACCCCGTTCCCGACGGCGAGACCGGCGAGATCGTGATCCATACCGATAAGACCGTTCCCTGCGGCCTCTTCCGCGAATACTATCGGGATGCCGAAAAGACCGAAGCCGCCTGGCACGACGGCCTCTACCACACCGGCGATACCGCCTGGCGGGATGAGGACGGCTACTTCTGGTACGTCAGCCGCATCGACGACGTCATCAAATCCTCCGGCTACCGCATCGGGCCCTTTGAGATCGAAAGCGTTATCATGGAGCTGCCCTACGTTTTGGAATGCGGCGTCTCCGCCGCGCCCGACGAGATCCGCGGTCAGGTCGTTAAGGCCAGCATCGTGCTGACCCCCGGCACCGAGGGCACCGAGGAGCTCAAAAAGGAGATCCAGAACTACGTTAAGTCCCACACCGCCCCCTATAAGTATCCCCGTGTGGTCGTCTTTAAGGACGAGCTGCCCAAAACCATCAGCGGTAAGATCCAGAGAAATAAATTATAATAATATTTTATATATTATATATTGACAAATTCCACGATGATGTGATATACTCTATCTATTCATAGAAAAAGGCATAGACGAAGAGGGCATCAAGGCCCCCTGCCAACCAAGAGAAACAGCGGTCGGTGCGAGCTGTTGCGGCAGATCTTGATGTTTGTAGCTTCCGAGCCGAAAGGAAGAAAAGCGCACGGCGCTGAGTAGAACCTTTCCGTAACTGCTGCGTAAAAGCATAAGGCTTGATAGAGCCTGAGGGGCATCTTTGAGATGCAATTTGAGTGGTACCGCGGGTTATTGAGGATATTCAAGGCTCGTCTCAAAGAAACCAAGATCTTTGAGGCGAGCCCTTATTATTGACTCGCCGTACGAAAAGGAGAAAAGAATGAAAGCAACAGGACTTGAATTTAAAATTCAGGAAATGGCGCAGCGTATCAAAACGCTGCGTGAGATCGTTGGCTTCACGCCTGCCGAGATGGCGCTCAAGACCGGCATTGAAGAGGCTGAATACCTCCAATGCGAGGCAGGCGAGCGGGATCTGAACTTTGCGTTCCTCTACCGCTGTGCGCTGGCGCTGAACGTCGACGTAACCGACATCATCGAGGGCTCCAGCCCCCGCCTTGCAGGCTACACCTTGACCCGCAAGGGTGAGGGTCAGGAGATCCAGAAGGCCCACGGCATGACCTACTACAATCTGGCCGCCGCCTTCAAAAACCGTATTGCCGAACCCCTTTACGTTGTTTGCGACTATAAAGAGGGCGCGGAAAATGCCGATATCGAGCTGACCACCCACGAGGGTCAGGAATGCGACATCGTCGTTAAGGGTGCTTTAAAGGTGCAGGTGGGCGACCACGTGCAGATCCTCCATGAGGGCGACAGCATCTACTACGACAGCTCGGTGCCCCACGGCATGATCGCCGTAGAGCAGCAGGACTGCGTCTTCTACGCCATCGTTTTGAACCCTGCCAGCGAGCCCATCACCAAGCTGGTGCACTCCGGCAAGACCCGCGATTTCATCGCCCCCGCCAAGAAGAAGCCCGCCGAGCGCAAGTGGCTCTGGCAGGATTTCATCAACCTCGAGGAGGACGACGCGGGCCGCCTCAAGGCCATCTCCTTCCACAACGAGGACAAATTCAACTTCGCCTTCGACCTGATCGACCGCATGGGCATCGAGCAGCCGGACAAGGTTGCCATGCTGCACATCGCCAAGGATCATACCGAGCGCCGCATCACCTTTGCGGATATGAAGCGCGCCTCCTCCCAGGTGGCCAACTACTTCAAATCCCTCGGCATCAAGAAGGGCGATAAGGTCATGCTGGTTTTGAAGCGGCACTATCAATTCTGGTTCACCATGATCGCGCTGCACAAGCTGGGCGCCGTTGCCATCCCCGCAACCAACCAGCTCAAGGCCCACGACATTGAATACCGCATCAACAAGGCGGGCATCAAAATGGTCGTTTGCACCTGCGACGACCGTGTGCCCGACGAGGTAGATCTCGCCGCGGTCGACTGCCCCACTCTGGAGCACAAGCTGATCGTGAACGGTAGCCGCGAGGGCTGGCGGAGCTACGACGAAGAGTATCCTCTCTTCAGCGGCAAGTTTGAGCGCACCGCCGATTCTCCCTGCGGCGAGGATCTGATGCTGATGTATTTCACCAGCGGCACCACCGGCAATCCCAAGATTGCCATGCACAACTACAAATACCCTCTGGGCCACATCATCACCGCCAAATACTGGCATTGCGTCAATCCCGAGGGTCTGCACCTTTCCATTTCCGATACCGGTTGGGCAAAGGCGGCATGGGGCAAGATCTACGGTCAATGGCTCTGCGAGGCAGGCCTTTTCACCTACGACTTCGACCGCTTCGATGCCAACGACATTCTGCCGATGTTTGCCAAATATAATATTACCACCTTCTGCGCACCGCCCACCATGCTCCGCATGATGATCAAGCAGGATCTTTCCAAATTCAATCGTGCTTCCATCGAGCATATGACCACGGCGGGCGAAGCCCTCAACCCCGAGGTCTTTCGTCAGTTCGAGAACGCAACGGGTCTGCAGATCATGGAAGGCTTCGGCCAGACCGAAACCACCGTTGCCCTTGCCAATCTGGCAGGCACCACCGCCCGCCTCGGCTCGATGGGTAAGCCCGTTCCCCTTTACGACATCCACCTGCTGGATGCCGACGGCAACGAAGTACCCGTCGGTGAAACCGGCGAGATCTGCATCAACGTGGCAAACGGCGCGCCCTGCGGCCTCTTCCGCGGCTACTATAAAGACGAGGAAAAGACCGCCGAATGCTGGTACGACGGCTTCTACCATACCGGCGATACCGCCTGGCGGGATGAGGACGGCTACTTCTGGTACGTCGGCCGTGTGGACGACGTCATCAAGTCCTCCGGCTACCGCATCGGGCCCTTCGAGATCGAAAACGTCATTATGGAGCTCCCCTACGTTTTGGAATGTGGCGTTTCCGCCATGCCCGACGAGGTGCGCGGCCAGATCGTGAAGGCCAGCATCGTGCTGGTCAACGGCGTAGAGCCCACCGACGAGCTGAAGAAGGAGATCCAAGACTACGTAAAACAGCGCACTGCGCCGTATAAATATCCCCGTGTGGTCGTCTTCCGCGATTCCCTGCCCAAGACGGTCAGCGGCAAGATCCAACGCAACAAGCTGTAATGCTTTTACAGATTGAAATATTGAGAGATAGGAGAATAATGCCATGAAATACGACATTACCATCACCAAAACGAATGCTCCCAAGGAGCATCCGGCAGATGAATCCAAGCTGGGCTTTGGCCGCATCTTTACCGACCATATGTTCCTGATGGATTATTCCGACGAACTGGGCTGGCATGATGCTCGCATCGTACCCTTCGGCCCCATCCCCGTTCATCCCGCTTCCACCGTGTTGCACTACGGCGCCGAGATTTTCGAGGGCATGAAGGCCTATCGTGCCGCCGACGGCACCATCCGTATGTTCCGCCCGATGGAGAACATCAAGCGGCTGAACAACAGCGCAGAGCGTCTTTGCCTGCCCCAAATCGATGAAGAGGCCTGCCTCGACATCCTCAACACCATCGTTACTCTGGAAAAGGATTGGGTTCCCCATTCCGAGGGCACTTCCCTCTATCTGCGCCCCTTCCTCTTCGGCAACGACCCCCATCTGGGTGTTCATGCCGTTCATAATGCAACCTTCGCCGTCATCTGCTCCCCTGTTGGTGCTTATTACGCCGAAGGCCTCAACCCCGTTAAGATCGCCATCGAGAGCGAGGACGTCCGCGCAGTCCGCGGCGGTACCGGCTATGCCAAGTGCGGCGGTAACTATGCCGCCTCCCTGCGGGCAGGCGAGCGCGCCGAGCGCAAGGGCTATACCCAGGTGCTCTGGCTGGACGGCGTTGAGAGAAAGTATATCGAAGAGGTCGGCGCCATGAACGTTATGTTCAAGATAAACGGCAAGATCATTACCCCCGCCCTCACCGGCTCGGTTCTGCCCGGCATCACCCGCAAGTCCTGCGTGGAGTTGCTCCGCGACTGGGGCTATGAGGTAGAGGAGCGCCTCTTCTCGGTAGACGAGCTCTTTGAAGCCGTTGAGAACGGCACTTTGGAAGAAGCTTGGGGTACCGGCACCGCCGCCGTTGTTTCCCCCATCGGTCACCTCTTCTACAAGGATCAGGAATACACCGTTTCCGGCAACAAGATCGGCCCGCTGACCCAGAAGCTCTACGACGAGCTGACCGCCATCCAATGGGGTCGTGCCGAGGATACCCACGGCTGGAGCACCGTTGTTTGCAATGGCTAAGCGTGTTACCATCTTTGCCGGCCACTACGGCAGCGGCAAAACCAACATCGCCGTCAACTACGCCCTGAAGCTTAAGGCCGAGGGGCAGGCGGTGAAGATCGCCGATCTGGACATCGTAAACCCCTACTTCCGCACCAAGGACAGCGCGAAGGAGCTGGAGCAGGCGGGCATCCCGCTGATCTCCCCCGCCTTTGCCAACACCAACGTGGATCTGCCTGCTCTGCCCGCCGAGCTCTACAGCTTAGTGCAGCGGCGGGATTCCCTCGCGGTGATGGACGTGGGCGGCGACGATCGCGGTGCTTACGCCCTCGGGCGGTATGCACCCGCCATTCTGGAAGAAAACGATTACGAGATGTGCTACGTGGCCAACTTCTACCGCCCCCTGACCCCCACCGCCGAGGATGCGCTGGAGATTATGCGGGAGATCGAAGCGGCGGCCGGTATTGCCTTCACCGCCATCGTGCATAATTCCAATTTGGGCAATGATACCACGGCGGAGGATATTACCGCGGCGGCGAAAAATGTCGAAGAGCTCAGCAATCTTTCGGGCCTGCCGATTCTCTTTACTGCGGCAAAGAAGGAGCTTTGCCCCGCTCTTTCGGGCGCGCTGCTCCCCTTAACGCTTCAAGCGAAATATTATGAATAAGGAGTCATAAACCAATGGCAAAAGTTACATTCAACGAAGATCTTTGCAAGGGCTGCGGTCTCTGCGTAGACGCCTGCCCCAAGAAGATCCTTGCGATTGCGAAAGACAAAATCAATGCGAAAGGACATTCTCCTGCGGAGATCACCGATCAGGCAAGCTGCATCGGCTGCGCATTCTGCGCAACCATGTGCCCCGACTGCGTGATCACCGTGGAAAAATGAGGTGAACAACATGGCAGATAAAGTACTTATGAAGGGCAACGAAGCCATCGCCGAAGCCGCCATCAAGGCCGGCTGCCGCCATTACTTCGGCTACCCCATCACCCCGCAGACCGAGATCGCTGCCTACATGGCGAAGCGTATGCCGAAGATCGGCGGTACCTTCCTGCAGGCAGAGAGTGAGGTTGCGGCCATCAATATGGTCTACGGCGTTGCCGGCGCGGGTTTCCGCGTTATGACCTCCTCCTCCAGCCCCGGCGTTTCCCTCAAGCAGGAGGGTATCTCCTACATCGCAGGCGCTGACCTGCCCGCCTTGATCGTTAACGTTCAGCGCGGCGGCCCGGGTCTGGGCGGCATTCAGCCCTCCCAGTCGGACTATTTCCAGGCCACCAAGGGCGGCGGTCACGGCGA
>JAFQKO010000110.1 GCA_017396865.1 Clostridia bacterium
GGATCGGCAGACCGGTAAGAGCTTTATCTTTTGCAATACCCATATGGCGGGCGGCTGGCCCACCGTGCCCAGCAGCAAGCTGATTTTGGAGCGGCTGGAGCAGAATAAGGCCTTCACCGAATACGGCGCCTTTCTGACCGGCGATTTCAATATCCCGCCCAAGCATCAGGGCTACGACGTGCTCAATGAGAGCGGTAAGCTCCGCGATATCAACGACGCGCTGGGCTTCAACGAGGCCTATACCAACAACGGCTATAACGAGCGTCCCGACGACCACCCCTACAACAGCATTAAGGACTTCATCTTCTTTACCCCCGATTATATGAAGCCCCTTCGCTATCAGGTGGTCAACGAAAACTTCTTCGACGGTTGGGTGTCCGACCACAGAGGCTTGTATGCCGAGGTGGAACTATTATAAAGAAAGAGCTGTAAAAAACGAGAGTTTTTTACAGCTCTTTTTCACTCCGCCGTAAGGCGGAATATCGCATCGAAGATATATCGTGGTTTGTATATCTTGCCTACGGCAAGGTACGCAAACCATATCGCAAATTCCGGGCGGGAATTTATATCGCTGCGTCCTAAAGGACACAATCAAAATTCCTTTTTTAAATCGCGGTGGAAGAGTTGTTGCAGCGCCTCTTTTGCATCGCGGTTTTCATAAAGGATCCCATAGACCGCCTCGCAGATGGGCAGCTCCACTTGGTAGCGCTCGCCCAGCTCGCAGAGCGCCTTCACGGTGTAGTAGCCCTCGGCCAGCTTGGAGTAGGGGGTGCCCGATGCCACGCTCTTGCCGAAGGCGAGGTTTTGGCTGTAGGGCGAAAAGAGGGTGGCCTCATAGTCGCCCAAATGGCAAAGGCCGTAGGCGGAAAGCTCGCTGCCGCCCATCGCCTTGATCAGCCCTGCGATCTCGCGGGTCCCGCGGGACATCAGCGCTCCCTTTATGGAGGCGAGATCCAAGCCCTCTAAAATACCCGCCGCAATGCCAACGACGTTTTTCGCCGCACCGCCGATCTCGTTGCCGATCAGGTCGGTGCCGTAGTAGAAGCGGATCAGCTCGCCCGAAAAGGCTTGGATCAGCGTATCCTTGGTCTGTTCGTCGGCACTGTCGATGACCATGCAGTTGGGAACGCCCCGATAGAATTCCTGCACGTGCCCCGGCCCCAGCCATACGCCGATGCGGTTGGTGGGGTCGATCGTCTCGCCGATCACCTGGGTCAGCCGCCGTCCCGATCCGATCTCGATGCCCTTCATGCAGAGCACGATGGTTTTATTCAAAAGGGGCAGGTCGCGCAGCTGCTCCGAAAGACTTTGGAGCTGCTGGGCGCTGATGGAGATAATGAGGATGTCCGCTTGGCGGGCTTCGGTCAGGTCGGTGGTCAGGCGGATGGAGTCGGGCAGGGTGAGCTGCTCGTTGGTGCGGGTCTCCATCAGCGCCTTCATCCGTGCCGAGGAGGCGCGGCCGTAGAGGGTAACGCTGTGGCCGAGGGTGCTTGCGTACCAGGCAAGGAACGAGCCCCATCTGCCGCAGCCGATAACGTATACGTTTTTTTGCATTGTATTTACCCTTCCTTTCGGGTGGTGTTTTTAGTATTAGTATAGCATCTTTGATAAAAAAAATCAACCGCAGGCTTTCCGTTGACAAATCTCTTCGTGATTGCTATACTTTAGTTATCAAAAGAGAAAAAGGAGATCATTGCTATGTTTTGCCCGAAATGCGGAACTCAATTGGATGATAACTGTTTATTCTGCGGCGTTTGCGGCCAATCCCTTCAGCCTGCGGCGCAGCCCGATGCGGTAGCCGCTGCGCCCGCGCCCGCTGCTCCTGCGGCCACCTATGAGCCGCTGCCGACCAAGCCGATCAGCAAGAATCAATTCTTTTTTAAGGAGGCCTCCGGCGGGATCAAGGCGGTGGCATGGATTGCGCTGATTTTGGCGCTGCTCTGCGCCGTGGCGGTGCCGATCACACACTTTGTTTTGCTGAAAACCTCCGTTGAGGATTTCAGCGTGATGGCGCTGTTGCCCGAGGATGCGATGGATCAGCTCGATGAGATCAAGGCGCGCAGCAATCTGGCGGTGGAGCAATATGAGGATCGGCGGGCGCAGGCGGAGCATTCACTTGCGGTGGCCGAGGCCGAGGATCCCCAAAGGGTTGAGCAGTATCGCGAGGAGCTGGAAGAGATTATGGAATGGGCCGATGATTCGCTGGAGGATCTGGAGGCGATCGGTCAAGCTATCTCGATCGAGAATTTCGGTCGGCTGCTGGATGCCTATGAGGAGGGTCGGGAGCTGGGCTTCACCTATGAAGACCAAGGCAAGCTGGATGAGATCAAGGATGGCTATGAGCTGGTCATTTTTGTTCTGTTGGCGTTTGTTATCTTGGTTGCCCTGCTGGCGGCGCTCGGCGGCATCTTCCGCCTGCGGGTGCTGATCGTTTTCAGCATGATCCTTTCCTGCCTGTATTTCCTGCCTTTCTTTGCGATGGTTTCTCTGCTGCTCTTGGCGGCGCATATCGCAATCATCGTTTTGATCGGCATCGCCAAATCTGCCTATAAGGCGCATTGCAACCGCACAAGCTACGGTTATTAATCGGCCAACGTGAGGAAGAGAGTATGAATTGTTCAAATTGCGGAGTTCAGCTGCCCGATGGCAGCGTCTTTTGCTCGGTCTGCGGCCAAAAGCAGGCGCCGCCCGTTTCCTTTGCGGCTCCGCCCGTGGGTACCGCAACCCTGCCGCCCTCCGAGGTGGTCATTCGTAAGCCGTGCGGCAGAATGAAATATCTGTTCACCGAAGCCTCCGGTAAAACCAGGGGCATGGCGATTGTTTGCTGGGTAACGGCGCTCCTTTGCGCCGTGCTGCTCCTGCTGATGCACTTTTATACGCTGCAAAGCCCCGTGGAGGAATATCCCCTTGTATCGGTGGGTGCCGATATGCTCGGCGCCGAAATTGATATCAGAGAAATAAGGGGCTATATCGATGAAGGGGTGGAGCAGGGCGAGCGGCTTTATGATGAGTATGGCGAATTGCTGCCCCCCGACCTGCAGGAAAAGGCCGAGGAGGCGCTCGATATTCTGGAGGATTGCGCCGATGAGCTTTCCCCCGCAAACCTTTCCCGCCTGATGGAGATGCTGCGGTTTGTAACCGATGAGCTGAAGGACTATGAAGGCTTCAGGGAGCTGGAGGGCTATGATGAGATCATGGACAGAATCGAAGAGGTTGAGCGGGCGCAAGAGGAGTTTGGCGAATTTGTGCTGCTGGTCTTTGACCTGCTGTATTGGGGCCTCTGGGTGCTGGCGCTGCTGGCCGCAGGGCTTGGCTTGTTCGGCGGCATCTTCTTCCTGCGTACGTTGGCGGTGTTCGCGCTGATCTTCTCCTGCCTGTATACGGTGCTGTTCAGCGAGCTGCTGCTGATCGCAGTCTATGGAGTGCTGTTTATTTTGATGATTGTGCTGCAATGCCTGGTTCGGGCTGATTATAAGCACTATTGCGAAGGCTTTTACCTGCGCGTGTAAAATGAATAAAGCCAAGGTCGATTTGACCTTGGCTTTTTTGCCTAATTTGACGTATTCCTCAAACTTTGGTACCAGTACGATGTTACCGAAATTCTCATCCACCACAAACACCCGGTCCTGATCGTAGACAATCATCTGTGTTTTACCCCCTTCTATTTCGTTTGATTCCAAAGAGTGCCTCGCACAATCATATACACCACCTACTTTAAGGGAATTATATCATATTTTCTGCTGTTTAGGCAAAAATACGATCAGATCGTATAATTGCCTTGACAGAGTCCTTGTTTTATGCTAAAATACGATTGCATCGAATATTAGCCTAAGGAGGTCCTATCATGGCCTATATCAAAAGAGATATCGAGGATAAGATTATTTCTCTTTCTAAAGAGTATTCTTGCATTTTAATCACCGGTCCGCGTCAGGTCGGCAAAACCACCGTTTTGCGTCAGCTCATGGATGACAATCGTGAGTACGTGACGTTAGACGATATGGATGAGCGTAGCCTTGCCAAGCGCGATCCTGCTATGTTCCTGCAAATACACTCCACACCGATCATGATTGATGAGGTGCAATACGCTCCTGAGCTGTTCTCCTATATCAAGATGGAGATCGATAAAGGTGCCGAGTCCGGTACCTATTGGCTCACCGGATCACAAGCGTTCAAGCTTATGGAGCTGGCACAAGAATCTCTGGCCGGTCGTGTTGCAATTTTGCATATGTCCAGTTTGTCCCAGCACGAGATTTACGGGTCGGGTAATTGCACGCCGTTTACCTTAGAGTTGAGTGTGCTGAAGGAACGAGAGAAAACCAATGCACCCGCCGATATCGCTGAAATTTATGATCGTATCTGGAAGGGCTCTATGCCCGGCCTTGCCAGCGGCAAGTTCTCCGATCGAGATGTGTTTTATTCCAGCTATCTGCAAACCTATATTGATCGCGATGTGAAAGAGCAGGTTCAGCTTGCCGACCCACTTCTGTTCCGTGATTTTGTTCGCGCTGCCGCTTGTCGTGCCGGACAAATGCTGAATGTGCACGATATTGCACAGGATGTTGGCGTCTCCGATGACACTGCTAAGCGTTGGTTGCAGGTTCTTGAGAAATCTGATGTTATTTTCTTCCTGCGTCCTTATTCCAACAATCTGTTAAAACGGACCGTGAAAACTCCGAAAATGTATTTCTTTGACACCGGCTTGGTTGCTTACCTTACCCGGTATTCTTCCCCTGAGATTTTAGCCAATGGCGCAATCAATGGTGCTATTTTAGAAAACTTTGTTGTTTCTGAGCTGCTCAAATCCTACCACAACAACGCCAAGGAATGTTTGCTGTGGTACTATCGCGACAGTAACTCCAACGAAATTGATATGGTCATCGAAAGTGATGGGATGCTCCATCCGTTAGAGATTAAACGTTCCGTCAATCCCGGCAGCGAGCTGATCAGTGCCTTCAACCTGTTGGATAAAGCTTCTGTTCCTCGTGGCAATGGCGCCATCCTCTGCATGCGCCCCAAGCTGTCAGCAATCAACTCCGAAAATTATATTGTTCCGATCTGGATGATCTAACTGCACAAGGGTGCCGGGCAATGTGTTTGCTCGGCACTTTTTGTAGACGAAAACCACGCGATAGTCGCGTGGTTCAAAAAAGGTTTACCGATGAGTATCCCTCCCAAAATGAGCGTTTCGGGTTTCATGGGGTATCTCAAAGGAAAAAGTGCACTGCTCATATTTCAAAAGTGGGGGGATATTTATTGCCTAAGAGTAACCAAACGGAGCAGAATTGAGGCAAAAGTACACCTATTATCTGTCAACCTCGGCTCGTTCAAATCTAATTTTGAACGTAAATTCTTCGGGATCAGAATCAAAATCTTGTAAATCAATTTCTAAAGTATAGTAGTTGCCATGGTCAAAAAGTCTGTCTGCTAACCATCAAACTTATTTTCTTTCATAATCCTCACCTCTGCAAATGTTATAACATATTTAATGAAATATTGCTACGCAATATGAAATAATCCTTTGTACCGCGATTAACAGCAACAATAGAAGTATCCGAAACAATAATATATTCCATAACGCTACCTCCAACTTAAATGTATTATATCACAGATTTGTTGCATTTTTCAATGATATA
>JAFQKO010000111.1 GCA_017396865.1 Clostridia bacterium
GATGATGTACTTCTGAAATATATCGATGACAGTGCTGAAAGCTACTCAAATATTTTTGAGAGTGCAAAAACGGATATCACCGACAGCGACAAAACCCGCTTGATTAAAGCACTAAAGAAACTCAGTAATGGAGAAGATCTTGAAAACGTGGTTGATATTGATGCTGTCATCCGTTATTTTGTAGTGCATAATTTTGTTTTGAATTTTGATAGCTATACAGGCTCAATGATTCATAACTATTATCTCTATGAAAAAGACGGTCAGATGCAGATGCTTCCTTGGGATTACAACCTTGCTTTCGGCGGATTTCAATCAATGGGCGGTGCTACGAGCCTTGTAAACTATCCTATTGATTCTCCCGTGTCCGGCGGCAACGCTGAAAACAGACCGATGATTGCTTGGATCTTCGAAAACGAAGAATACACCGAACTGTATCATAAATATTTCTCGGAATTTATTGCGACCTATTTCGATAGCGGTTCTTTCTCAGAGATGATAGACAACATCAATGCAATGATTTCTCCATATGTCGAAAAGGATCCTACCAAGTTCTGCACTTATGAAGAATTTGAAAAAGGCATTACAACCCTTAAGGAATTCTGTTTGCTTCGTGCCCAGAGCGTGAGTGCTCAACTTGACGGAACCATCGGTTCTACCTCCGACACGCAAAAGAACGATACCCTTATAGATGCCGGAGATATCCAAATCAATGATATGGGTTCTATGAACAACACGATGGGTGGCGGTAAGGATAAGCTTAACGGCAATACTCAAAAACCGCAGACCGATGCCAACGAGAACAGCACGGAATCAACCGATAAAACACCTTCGGGAGAATCAGATGCTACAGAAAATGATACCTCATCCAATAGTCAAGTTCCGCAGATGCCGAGTGGACAAATGCCCGGCGGAAACCAAGACGGCTTCGGCGGCGGACAAATGCAAGGAGGCACACCACCCGAACTGCCTGATGGTGAAAATGGTGGGCAAGGCGATTTCGGCGGTCAGATGCAAAGACCCGACGAAAACACTCGACCAAGCAATAACGGACAAATGCAACCGCAAGGACAAAACGCTATGTCTGCATCCTCTTGGATTGTAATAGGCATAAGTATATTAGTTCTTACGTTAGGACTCGTTTTTGCTTTCACTTTCAAAAGACGGAAATAAAGAAAATGGCAGGGGGAATCAACTTCTCTCTGCCTTCTTTTTGAAAAAGTATTGAATTTTTAGATAAAATCAAATATAATATCCTTGTCAGCGTGGCAACACGATGGCAACAAAAAATCTGATAGTCCATACTTTATGGATAATACAGATGTATGAGATACCACGAGCTAAACCGCCTATACAAAATTGTTTAGGTTATCTTTTTCGGGAGCGAGTGGGAATAATCTGATTAAATGAGCCGACAGACTTTACCGCAAGGTCTGTTGGCTCTTTTTATTTTTGTAAATATTGCTCATAACGGGGTCGCTTTTTAGGAAGATATTCTACTCCAAAAGGTTTACAGATAAGTTGACAGTTGTAAATATCAGTGCTATAATAAACCTCACAATCAGCTTTGTATACCGAGGGAAAAAGCATGAAAAATCAAATCGAACAATTAAAGAGAGCGAAAAACGCCGTTATTCTTGCCCATTACTATGCGCCTGCGGAGATCCAGGAGATTGCCGATTATACGGGAGATTCCTTTTATCTTGCAAAGGTTGCCAAGCAAACCGATGCGGCGATCATCGTATTCTGCGGCGTGCGGTTTATGGGCGAAAGCGCAAAGATTCTGAACCCCGATAAGAAGGTGCTGATGCCGAGCTTGACCGCCGATTGCCCGATGGCCCACATGGTGGCCGACGGCATCATTGAAGAGCTGCGCGCAAAGCATGAAGATCTTGCGGTCGTTTGCTACATCAACTCCACCGCCGAGCTCAAATGCAAAAGTGACGTTTGCGTCACGTCGTCCAATGCGGTAAAAATCGTTCGGGAGCTGCCCAACAAAAACGTTTTCTTTATCCCCGACCGTAATCTTGGCCGTTTTGTTGCCGAGCAGGTGCCCGAAAAAAACGTTCTTCTTAACGACGGCTGCTGCCCGATCCACGCGAAGATCACCGCCCATCAGGTGATTGCCGTGCGGGAAAAGTATCCAGCGGCCGCGGTTCTGACCCATCCCGAATGTGATGCGTCCGTTATTGCGCTTTCCGATTTTATCGGCAGCACCGCAGACATCATCGCATACGCAGCAAAAAGCGATGCCGATGAATTCATCATCTGCACCGAGGATGGCGTTGACCATAAGCTGATCGCCGATAACCCGCGCAAGCGCTTTTACTATCCCGATCCGCATCCGTGCTGTGCAGACATGAAGCTGAACACCCTTGCCGCCGTTTTATCGGTGCTCGAAAAGGAAGACAACGAAATAACCGTTGACGAGGAGGTTCGCCGCCGTGCGCTTCTCCCGCTCAACAGAATGCTGGAGCTTGCAAAATAAACATGATTACTGATATTTTAATTGTGGGGTGCGGCGTTGCGGGGCTTTACTGCGCGCTGAACCTGCCGAACGACAAAAGAATAACGGTTGTTACCAAAAACAAAGCGCCGAAAAGCGACTCGTTTCTGGCGCAGGGCGGCATCTGCGTTCTCCGCGACGAAACGGATTACGATGCATTTTATGAAGATACCATGAAGGCGGGGCACTATGAGAACAATCCCGATTCCGTTCACATTATGATCCATTCCTCGCAAGAGATCATTGCCGACCTGGTTTCCTTTGGCGTTCGATTTGAAAAAAACGGAGAAAGCTTTAACTACACCCGCGAGGGTGCCCACTCCAAGCCGAGAATTCTTTTTCATGAGGACGAAACCGGTAAGGAGATTACCTCTCATTTGCTGGAAACCGCAAGAAAAAGAAAGAACATCACATTGATCGAAAACTTCACAATGGTGGATCTGATCTGCAGCGACAACGTCTGCAAGGGGATCATCGGCCACGACGAAGAGGGCAATTACGTCTCCATCGGTGCCGATTACACGGTGCTTGCAACCGGCGGAATCGGCGGGCTTTTCAAGCACTCCACCAACTACCGCCATCTGACCGGGGATGCGCTGGCGCTTGCCTTAAAATACGGCATCAAGCTGCAGCACCTCGATTACATACAAATTCACCCCACCACGCTCTTTACCAAGAAGCACGGGCGGGAATTCCTGATCTCCGAATCGGTACGCGGCGAGGGTGCCATTCTGCTCAACTCCAAGGGCGAGCGGTTTATCAACGAGCTGTTGCCCCGCGACGTTGTGGCGGGCGCGATCTTTGAAGAAATGAAAAAGGAAGGCAGCGAGCACGTATGGCTATCGCTGGCGCCCATTCCGAAGGAAGAAATCACCGCACACTTCCCCAACATTTATCAGCATTGCCTGGAGGAGGGCTACGACGTTACGAAGGAACCCATCCCCGTTGTGCCGTCGCAGCATTATTTTATGGGCGGCATCGACGTTGACCGCTACAGCAAGACCTCCATGAACAGGCTATATGCCGTAGGTGAAACAGCCTGCAACGGCGTACACGGAAGAAACCGCCTCGCAAGCAACTCGCTGCTGGAAAGCCTTGTTTTTGCCAAGCGAGCCGCAAAGCACATCCTATCCAACTACGAGGCCTTAGAGCAGCAACCGAAGATTACGGTAGATGCAACGCAATACGAAGGATACCAAGAACGATACAAAGAATTAGTTTTGGCAGCAATTGAAAAGGAGAAGAACAGCCATGAATAACGTTACCATGAAACTGAACGCAGACGATCTTATTTTAGCCGCTTTGAAGGAGGACATTACCTGCGAAGACATTACCACCAACTCTGTTATGCCGCACTATCAGCTCGGTGAGGTGGAGCTGATCTGCAAGGAAGACGGCGTTATTGCCGGCCTCGACGTTTTCAAACGCGTTTTCGAGCTTCTTGACGATCAAACCGAAATCACCTTCACCTGCGCAGACGGCGACACGGTGAAAAACGGGCAAAAGCTGGGCGTTGTTCGCGGCGATATCCGCGTTCTTCTCTCGGGCGAGAGAACTGCGCTGAATTTCCTGCAACGCATGAGCGGCATTGCAACCTACACCCGCAACGTTGCCGAGCTTTTGAAGGGCAGCAACACCAAGCTGCTCGACACCCGCAAGACCACCCCCGGGCTGCGCATCTTCGAAAAGTATGCCGTTAAGGTCGGCGGCGGCTATAACCATCGCTTCAACCTCAGCGACGGTATTCTCCTGAAGGACAACCACATCGGCGCCGCAGGCGGCGTTAAAGAGGCGGTCAGGATGGCAAAGGAATATGCGCCGTTCGTTCGCAAGATCGAGGTCGAGGTGGAGAATCTGGATATGCTGAAGGAGGCGCTGGAGGCAGGAGCCGATATCATCATGCTGGACAACATGAGCGTTGAGGAAATGGAAAAAGCCGTTGCCCTTTGCGCAGGAAAGGCCGAAACCGAGTGCAGCGGAAATATTACAAAAGAAAACGTTGCAAAACTGACCCATATTGGTGTAAACTATATATCGAGCGGGGCACTTACGCACTCCTCGCCTATTTTAGATCTTTCTCTTAAAAATCTTCACGCAATATAAAGGGGTGAATTTATGAAGGTTGCCGAACGAAGAAAAGCGATTATCCACCTGCTGCTTTCCTCCGAGGAGGCTGTCTCCGGAAGCAAGCTGTCGGAGGAATTCGGCGTTTCACGGCAGATCATTGTTCAAGATATCACGGTGTTGAAGGGGTTGGGCTACGATATCCTTTCCACCCACAACGGGTATATCCTTCAGAAATCGCCTTTAAAAGAGCGCATATTCAAGCTGCATCATACAACCGAGCAAACCGAGGACGAGCTGAAGCTGATCGTTGATCTCGGCGGTACGGTTGTGGACGTATTCGTTTGGCATAAGGTTTACGGTAAACTGGCGGCGCCGCTGAACATCTTTTCCCCGCTTCACGTCAAACAATTCATTGAGGGTGTGCGAACCGGAAAGTCCACAGAGCTGATGAACATTACAGGCGGGTATCATTATCATACCATCCGCGCCGATTCGGACGAGATTCTCGATGCAATCAATACCGCCCTCGCGGAACGGGGCTATATCGCTCCCGAAATATAAGATTAAAGCGACTTGGTTTTATACCAAGCCGCTTCTTTTTTTGAAAGACATTGATTTCAAAAATCCGCCTGCGGAGTTGGGCGGTGCTTTTGAGTGGCAGTTCCCCAACGAATGCGGAAAGGGAAGAAGGAGATCAGGGTGGATGCCTTCAACGATCCGCACAACCACATGAAAGCCATCCCCACCAACTTTAATCAGCGGCAAAAATAGGCTAAAAATCCCACAAAAGATATTGTATTTATTATAAATATATGTTAAAATTAGTTTTAACTATATTGAACAACAAGGAGTTGGTTTTTTCATGGACGACAGTCCGGCGGGTTATTTAATCGCTATTTTTGTTTTGTTATTACTGGCCGCCTACTTTGCAGCAGCGGAAATTGCCTTGGCATCGGTCAATCAGATCCGATTGACCAACCGCGCAGAGGACGGCGATAAACGAGCCAAGCGGGTGCTCTACATCTTAGATCACTTCGACAAGGCGCTCACCACCCTGCTGATCGGTACCAACGTGACCCATGCGGGCATTGCCACCCTTTCGACGGTGCTGACCTATTCGTTTTTTGACAGCATTGAGTCGATGCCCGATTATGCGGTAACGGTTTCGACTGTGATCTCAACGGTGGTTGTTTTCTTGCTGGGCGAGATGATCCCCAAAGCGATCGGCAAGGCCTGCAACGAAAAGTTTGCGCTCGGCATCGCCGGCTCTTTGTGTTTCCTGATGAAGATCTTAACCCCCATCAGCATCTTCTTCTCCACCATCAGCAAATGGGTCAGCCGCCCCTTCAAGAAGAAGGCGGAGGAGACCCCCACGGTGACCGAGGATGAGCTTTACGACATCATTGAAACCTTTGTTGAAGAAAACGACATCGACGAGGAAACGGAAGAATTGGTGCAAAATGCCATCGAATTCTCCGAGCGCACCGCCAAGGCGGTTATGACCCCTTGGGAGCAGGTTACCCACGTACACGAGAACGACAGCAACGAGAAAATCTTAGAGCTGATCCGCGGAACAACCTATTCCCGCCTGCCCGTTGTTAACGACGAGGGCTGGGTGGTTGGAACGATGAGCATCCGTACCTTCCTGAAATGTCACTATAAAAAAGAGGACTTCAACGTGCGCCAGATCATGACCAGCGCCACCATGATCAACGATTCCACGCCGGTGGATGATCTGCTGAGCACCCTTTCTGCCAACCGTACCCACGTTGCCTACGTGCAGGCAAACGGCAAGATCTTAGGGATCATCACCGTAGAGGATATCCTGGAAGAGCTGGTTGGCGAGATCTACGACGAGATGGAAGAAGAAGAGGAAGGGGGTGTGATCGATGCTTAATGTGATCATTATCATCATCTGCCTGTTCTTTTCGGCCTTTTTCTCCTCCTCGGAGATCGCCTTTGCCTCGGCCAACAGAACTCGCTTGAAGCTGGCTGCCGAGGAAAAAAAGAGCACCTCCGCCAAGCTGGCATACAAAATCTACGAGAACTACGAAAGCGCGCTGGCCACCATCCTGATCGGCAACAATCTGGTAAACATCCTTTCGGAATCGGTAGCAACGGTGATCATCATCGGCCTTTTGGGCGCCTCCAATGCCTGGATCGCAACCATCGGCATGACGGTGATCGTTTTGATCTGCGGTGAGATCGTTCCCAAGGTTGTGGTTAAGACCATGCCCGAAACCTTCTCTACCCTTTTCGCCATCCCGCTTTATGCCCTGATGATCATTACCAAGCCCATCGTTGTGGTTGTAGACGGGCTGATCAAGCTGCTCTCTCACCTTTGGAAAAAGGGCGTTGTGGATGAACCCATCAGCGAAGAGGAGCTGGAAACCATCTTAGATACCGTTGAGGACGAAGGCATCATCGACGAAGAAAAATGTGATCTTTTGCAAAGCGCCTTTGATTTCGACGACGTGCAGGCCTATGAGATCATCACCCCCCGCGTGGACATGATCGCTATTGATGCCGACAGCGAACGGGAGGAAATGCTGGAGCTGATCCTCTCCTCCCCCTATACCCGCATCCCCGTTTACAAAGATACCATCGACAATATTATCGGTATTTTGCACGTCAATTTAGTGATGCGTGCGCTGACCGAGGATCCCGAGGCCGACGTGCTCGGCTCGCTGATGGAGCCGATCTTCGTTCATAAAACTACCGCGCTGGACGACGTGCTCAAAACCATGCGGCTGCAACGCATCCACATGGTCATCGTTACCGACGAATACGGCGGCGTCATGGGTATTCTGACCATGGAGGACGTAATGGAGCAGCTCGTTGGCGACATTTGGGACGAAAACGACGAGATCGAGCCCGAGGTTGTGGAGCTTTCCGACGGCACCCTGGAGATCGACGGCGATATGCGGATCGAAGATTTCTTCGACGAAGTGGAATTCGACGACCGCGACGTGGACGACGACAATGCCACCGTTGGCGGCTTCGTTGTTCAGCAGCTTGGCCACTATGCCGACCCCGGCGATACGGTGGACTATGAAAACCTTTCCTTTACCGTTTTGGAGACCGATAACCGCCGCATTGAGCGCTTGAAGGTTGAGGTTCTGCCGGAAGAGGAAGATCCTGAAGAAGAATAAAAACCATAATTAAAACGGCGCCCGATCGGGCGCCGTTTTAATTATGATATGATCAGAATGACAGGATACATCGGTTCAGCGGAAAGGTCGAGGGTATAAGCGCTTTCCCCGCTCTTTTGAAAGCCGATGGAGCGCAAGGTGCCGTCTGGCTGCATTAATTTGATCTCTGAAGGCTCTTTTTCAAGATAGAGACAAATATTCTCGGCGGGATCGTAGCCAAGGTTATAGAGTGAAATCAGCAGGCTGCCATCCTTAAGCGCGCCCGCCCGCAAGCAAATTTCCTCATCCCCCACATAATAGGTCGGCAGAGCGCCCGCTTCTTTCAACAGCGAAACAAACTGCTTTTTGCGGGTTTCATTGAGGAATGAAAAACCTTCGGTATAATGAAAGCGAGCAGTCGGCGAGCCGCAATAGACCACCGAGATCTTACCGTTTGGACGAACGAGCTTGGTCACGGCGGGCGCCAGCAGCTTAGGCTTGCCTTGCTCAATCACATAATTATAAGAGAGCGCCTCTGCGCCGTTCAAGGTGATCCTTTTGGGATTCTTTTGGGCGGTACAGCAAATGAACCCCTCTTGATCAAAGCACTCGCCGGAGCGGCGCCCCTCCCATTCGGAGACCTCCACCCCCAGCAGATGACCGTAGCCACGCCGAATCAGCGCGGCCGCCGATTCGCTGTCTGCAAAGAGAGAGGTTTCGGCCAAGGCATCCAACTGCCGCTCGGAAAGATCCTCCACCAGATCGCCCTCCAGGAAGGTGGCCTTGGAATAGGCTTCGGAGAAATAGAAGGGCAGGCCCATCCGCTCTAAATTCATCACCACCCAATCGTTATCGTGGTAGCGGCGGAAGTTTTCGGCATCGTAGCAGAATTCCTCCTGCTCGATAAAGGCGGAGTTTGCGCCCAGCCAGGTGATCTCATCCGAAAGATCAGCCAATGCTTCATACATTTTTTGATGCTTGGCAAGAATGGCGCGATATGCCTTCCCCGCATTCGGCTCAAAGGCGGTGCTGCGATACAGCCAATGCTTGGCACCCTTCAGTCCCTCCAAAACAGAAGCGGTATAGTGGGCATGGAGGTGGCGGGCTCCCTTACCGTAGCGGTTATAGGGGACGGTATCGGTTTCGGCAAGGATGATCTCAATGCCATGCTTTTTCAGCTTGGAGGAGCAGATCGCCGCCTGCCGCATCAGATCGGAAAAGCCCCGCACCGAAACGGGCGCATAAATACCGTTGGGCACCCGCACCATGGTGGGATTGCCCTTACCCGCAAAGATGGGGTTGGTATAAACAACCGAATCGCAGAAATGCCCGCTGGTACAGTTGATGCCCTGAATACCGGGATCAACCTCATCAATAGCGGCACGAAAGGCCTTGGCTGCTTTCACCAGCGAATCGGTCTGGGTTTGGGTATAAAGCTTGGTCAGCGGATCGCCGCGGGGATGGTCAAAAACGTATTGACGCAGCTCGTCCTTGGTAAACTGCGTGCCCGCGCGGCGGTTAAACTCCCGCAGATGGAGCGGGCAAACGCAGCCCTTACCGGGGCGAACACTCATTCGAAAATCATCGTCCAGCATGATGGCGGCAGGCTTGGTTTTGGCAAGGGTACGCAGTACCTCTTGAAAATGGGCAATAAACCGCTCATCCTCGGGACAGCAGACAAACCGCGCCTCCCCATCGGTCAGCGCTTCATATTTTTGAAAAGGATTCGGCTTGATCTCATATTCATGACCGAGGGAGGCCTGCACCAAGATTCCCGCAGGAATACCCTCTTTTTGCAGGGCATCCCGATAGCGGCAGAAAAGTTTTGCCATCGGCCCTGCCTTATCCCAAACGGGATTTCCTTCGGGAACCAAGGTCAAACAAAACAGTGGCATAACCGTAATTCCGTTTCGATACATTTCCTTAATATCAGCCACCCGCTCCTCGAAGTGATCCTCTTTAAGCGGTGTGACCGTATACGCATACAGCATAGCAGCACCTCCTATTTCCGTCATTTTAACATAGGTGCAAAACAATTACAATGCACTCGCACATTTTCGAAAATTTTTCGATAAAAAAACAAGGAGAAACCGAGGTTTCTCCTTGTTTTTTGTTTTGATTTAGCCGATGGCAACCATGCTGAAAACCAGAGCAAACAGTGCAACGGTTTCGCAAAGACCAACCACAGTAATGTACTGGGAGAAGCCCTTCCCGGTTTCTGCCAGCGCATCGGCACCTGCAGCGCCGGCCTTACCCTGAACAAAGGCGGAAACAGCCATTGCCAGGCCGGAAGCAATACCCAAGCCGAACAAGAAGGCGGGATCCTTATCCGCACCGCTCATCTGCTGCATCAGCAGGAAGCCATAGATGGTCTGAGTAAGAGGTGCGCCCGCAAAAACGGTGAGAATAAAGGGAGCAGCCTTATTGCTCATATAGCACTTTTTCCATGCGCCGATCGAAGCCTGACCTGCGATACCGATACCGAGTGCCGAACCAATGGCGGCAATACCCATAGCCAATGCAATTCCTAATTGTCCTAAATTCATAACGATTCTCCTTTTATTATTAATAAATTATTCTTCAAAGGGTTTAAATTTATGACCACTCCACGACATATCCAAATGCGAGGAGAATTCCAAGGTATTAAGTCTGATACCGTGAACGATCACCGAAAGAATATTCAAGATCATATTCAAGCCGTGACCGAATACCAGCAAAACGATGGCAAGGATCATAAACATGAAATTACCGAACAGCGGGCCTGCAAGCTCATTCACCGTTGCGGAGATTGCCGCACCGGCAAGACCGACCGCCCACAAGCGGATATACGAAACGATATCCGAAAAGACGTTTACCACGCCCAGCAACACCGAAACGATATTGACCAGACTGGTGAGGATGGATTTCACAACGCTTCCCTCATAGTTGGAAAAGACGAAGCTCATTACGAAGCCGACACCGACCAGCGCGATCGCGGTGATTCCCAGCGGGATTCCGCCGAGTACCAGCCCGAAGCTGAACACCTCGGCATTGACCACCAGGCTGAGCACCACATAGTAGATGCCGATCAGCTGCAAAATTGCGCCGAGATCGCCCAGCATTTTAAGCGACTTGCGGTTTCTTGCGATGCCCTTGACGTGGGCAACCGAAAGCTGGATCAACGCCAGCGAGAAGCAGAAGATCTGCAGATTCTGCGCGGTGGTTAAACCAACGCCCGGCTCCATCCAGAAGGGGCTCCAGATCTTATCGGCATAAACGTTGGAAATAAACGGAACGGAAAGATTTTGCAGCCATTCGGGAAGCTGATCGGGAGATAGCCCGAACCAAGTGCAGGTGAGCGTTCCCCACAGCACGGTGGAAAGCCCAAACAGCCCGACCAGCAAAAAGACCGGAGAGACCGGTTTTTTCGAAATCAGCGCCTTTGCTATAGGGATGGCCGCAACGGCGCAAACCAGCAAGCCATAGCCGCCATCGCCGAAAATGATACCGAAAAAGACGAGAATAAACGTCAGGAACCAGCCGGAGATATCATATTCGAAATAACCGGGCACGGTACCCAAAAAGTCGGTCAGCGGATAGATGAGGCTGACGAACTTGTTGTTCTTCAGCTTGGTGGGAACGTCGTCGTCCTCGGTGGGATCCTCAGCGGTTAAGCCCCAAGCATTCTCTTTGGCTGCCTCCTTCAGGCGATCCAGTTTTTCCGCTTCGATATAGCCGGTGAAGTAGGCAACCGATACGTCGCTCTGCTCCGAAAGAGCTTCATCCTCCATGCCGGTGGCATAGGTCTCAAATTCAATGTCCTTGGCGAGGGCTTTGACTGCCGCTTTCATGCCGTCGATACAGTCGACGTGGGAGGCGATCTTTTCATCGATCTCCGCAAGGCGCGCGCCGAGGTCGGCGATTCTTTGCTGCATCTCGGCGGTGGAACGCTGCGGCAGCTCCAGGCGATAGGCGCTAAGTGCGGCAACCGCTTCCTCCTCCCCTTCCGCACCCGATCGAACGACCAGGAACTTCACGGTGGATTTTTCCTTGCTTACGGCTACTGTTTTGACCGCATCGCCCAAGGCGGCATATTCCTTCTTCGGCAGCTCATACAGCGAGAGCTCAACGCCCTTCGCTGCCAGCGCACTCAGCTCTGCGGGATCCAGCGCGCCCCAGCTTTTCAGCCGATCCAGCTCTGCCTGCAGGGTAGCCCGCTCGGCCTGCGCATTCTTTTGCTCTTCGCTCAGGGCGGTAACCGCCTCTGCGGCGGCCAGCGCTTCCTCAACGGTTAGCTGCTTGGCTTGCACGCCCTTCCCCGGCTTACCGAGGATGAAGAGGCTGCTTTCCAGCAGCGCGATCTGCTCCTTCAAAAGATGGATCCGCTCGCCTGAGCCTTCGGAGATCTCGATATGAAGCAGCCCCAATTTGCGCAGCTTGGAAAGGGTTTCTTTTTTCTTATTTCCCAAAAGGATCAGGGAAACTTTTTTCATCGGTACGATCACAGCGAGTACACCTCCTCTACGGGAGCGGCTGCATCACGCGCAGCGATCTTGCGTTTTGAAATTTTGGAACGGACCACGGCGCTAACCTGCTGATCCGCCATATAAATGGATATTTTTTTGATGTTCTCTGCCGTTTCGGGGATCTTAACCTTTTCAAACAGGTTGACCCGCTGGGTGGTGGCCTTCAGCTCGGCCTCCAGCAGCCGCACCTGCTCATCCAACACTTCCGCCTCCAGATCGAGGGACATCGCC
>JAFQKO010000112.1 GCA_017396865.1 Clostridia bacterium
GACGGCAAGCCCCAGGACGTGCGCCTGGCGGCGATCTTCGATAAATACGGGATGAAGTGTACCTTTAATTTCAACAGCGACCGCCATCGTAAGGATATTTTTACCCGCGAGCAGATGGAGGAATATTTCCTTTCCAAGGGGCATGAGATCGCCGTTCACGGCGCATTTCACCGCGCCAACGGCAATTTGAGACCTATTGAGGGCATCCGCGACGTGCTGGACTGCCGCTTGGATCTGGAGGAAAAGCTGGATCGCATCATCCGCGGTATGGCCTATCCCGACAGCGGCATCACCCAAATGGGCAATTTCACCACCTATGAGAATATCAAGCATTACCTGACGGATCTGGATATCGCCTATGCCCGCACCCTCGGCGGCGACAACGATTCCTTCACCCTCCCGCAGGATTTCCATGCCTGGATGCCCAGCGCCCATCATAATAACCCCAAGCTGATGGAGTATATCGATAAATTCCTGGCGCTGGATATTTCCGAAAAGGCTTATCACGCCCGCCGTGTGCCCCGCCTGCTGTATATTTGGGGGCATAGCTATGAATTTGATCGCAACGATAATTGGGATCTGATCGAAGCCGTTTGCCAAAAGCTTGCAAATAACGACGAGATTTGGTATGCCACCAATATCGAGATCTGCGACTACGTGGAGGCCTATAAGCGCCTGCGCTACAGCGCCGACGGCCGCAAGGTCTATAATCCAACCCTGCTGACGATCTGGCTGGACGTAGACAGCAAGCTCTACTCCATCGAGCCGGGGGAGACCGTTCGGATCGAGGATCAATAAAAAATGAGCCTTTTAGGCTCATTTTTTATTGATCTCCGGAACATCCGTACGGCAAAGGATATAATCGATGCTCACATTGTAGAACTCCGCTAAACGCAAAAGAGTTTCGGTTGGTGGAACCCGTTCGCCGTTCTCGAATTTGGAAAGTAGTGCCTGCTCGATCCCCGTTTTCATCTGTACTGCGATTTGTGTATAGCCTGCTTGCTTGCGAAGTAACTTCAAATTATTCTTCATAAACTCACCTCAATGACATTATGTCATAATTTATCGTTGACAAATATGACATTATGTCATATAATTGTTTTGGATAGAGATATCCGAATTAATAAAAAGGAGAAAGAATCATGAAGAGGTTATTTTTATTCATTGCAGCGGTTGCTGTTTTGAGTGGGATGTTGGTTTACTTAGGCGGTTGTTCTGAAACTGAACCCGAAGTAAACGAGGGCTTCAATGCAACGAACGAACAGGAAACGCAGGAGGTTAAATACGAATATTATGAAGGGACAAGTGTTCCGACTTTGAGCACGCTTTTGGGAGAGCCGATGATTGTTCATGAGGAACTGGATCTTTATGGACCGTATAGCTCGCAAGAAGAAGCTGCAGAGGTGATGAAGCTGTATGCATCGACCTTGATGTCGATGGAGTTTTCCTTGGTGGATGATTCATTTGGTTATGAATTGACGAATGGACAAGACACGGTGACCATTGTGGGGAATGACTATCAAGGAAATATTACGATTTTGGTATTGGTAGAATAATATGAAAAAAGTATGGAAAATTGTGAGCGCTGCTTTTGCAGCATTAACGGCGATGTTCGTTGTTTTGGCGGTGATCGCAACGGTGCAGCTGAATGATGCGAAAAGCTCTTCCAGAGGACGTGCATATTATGTGGCGGAGATTGAAAGAGCTACTCAAGATATTGAGGAAACAAAGGAATTTATCGAAGAGATAAAGCCTTACGGTTCGAGATACGCATATGAAATTGAGGATCTGGAGGCTAGTATCGACGGTTTTTATGAATGGAAAAACGTTTGCATGAATAAAATCGAAGAACTTGATCAAAAACATGAAATGACAGTAGTGTCATGGAGTCTGACAGGGGTATGTGCAGTCGGCTTCATTGTTACCTTGATCATTGCAAAAAAGAAAAAGACGGTCGTTGGCTGATTGATGAAAGAGGACTGAGGAAAACAGATGTTTTTCCTCAGTCCTCTTTTGCTGTACTGTTTAATGGACAGCGGTTGCGCTATACTGTTCTCGTAAAGGAGGGATGCGTTATGCCGTTTTGGGCAGCCATCATTGTTTTCATAGTTATAAGCACAGTAATCGGATTGATCGTTCTTTCGTTGATTGGCTCGGACGATTCGTTGAGCGACAGTTGGTTTGATCGGTTTCTTTAATTCATATTTTTGGGTTGCGTAATCAGGGAAATGGTGCTAAAATAGAAGCATCACAAAAAAGGATGAGAAAAATGGAACAAAACGTAACCTTTAAAGACCTTGGGCTTTCGGAGGAGATGCTCAAGGCATTGGATAAGAAGGGGTACCGTTACCCCACTACGGTGCAGCGGTTGGCCATTCCCGAGTTCATGGCCTGGAAGGACGTGGTGGTGAAGGCCCCCACCGGCACCGGCAAAACCTTCGCCTTCGGCATCCCGATGATCGAGCATATCGATGCCGCCAATCCCGAAATTCAAGGGTTGGTCTTGGCGCCCACCCGTGAGCTGGCGATGCAGATCGGGGAGGAGCTGCGGGGCTTGCTGGATTTTTATAAGGGCATCCGCGTGGCGGTGCTGTATGGTGGTGCAGGGCTGGAGGGTCAGGCAAAGCAGCTGGAGAAAAAGCCGCAGATCATCGTGGCCACCCCCGGTCGGCTGATGGACCACCATAAGCGCCGCAATCTGCGGTTCGATCATATTCAAACGGTGGTGCTGGACGAGGCCGACCGTATGCTGGATATGGGCTTTTATAAGGACGTTACCCGCATTGTGGACATGGTGAAAAAACGCCGTAATCTGGGCTTGTTTTCCGCCACCATCAGCCGCGAGGTGATGGACGTGACCTGGAAATACCAGCGCGATGAGGTGGAGATCACCGTGGAGCCCAAGAAGGAGGATAAGCCGGATATCGCTCAATTCTCCGTCACGGTGCAGCCCTTTAAGAAAACCGAGGCGATCGCCGCCATCATCAAGGAGGGCCCCTTCGAGCGGCTGATCGTATTTTGCAACACCAAGTCGATGTGCCAGCGGTTGAGCGACGATCTGATCCGTGAGGGCATTGATTGCGATTGCATCCATGGCGATATCCCGCAGGGTAAGCGGGAAAAAACCATGCAGAAATACCGCGACGGCAAGCTGAAGGTGCTGGTCGCCACCGACGTGGCCTCCCGCGGTATCGACGTGGAAAACGTCGATTGCGTGCTCAACTACGATATCCCCGAGGAAACGGATTATTACATCCACCGCATCGGCCGTACCGGCCGTGCGCAGAAGAAAGGCATGGTGTTCTCCATGCTGCAGAACTTTGCGGAAAAGGTGCGGCTGGAGGAGATCACCAAGTACACCAAATACGAGATCAAGCCGCTGGAAATGACCGAGGAAGGGCTTCTTGTTGAGATAGAATAAGCGAGAAGCAAACCGAGATTGAAAAATGAAAAAGGGCGCCACGGGCGCCCTTTTATATTTAAAATTTTTATTGATTTTAAAGCGCAGATATGATATAATTGATCGGACTATGGCGAAATAAATAAAAGATAGGAGTTAATATGGACAAGAAAACTGAATTCAAGCCCTATGTTCCGGCAGAAAAAATTACGCCGGAATTAACAATCACATCCATTGTGATGGGCATCCTGCTGGCAGTCGTTTTCGGTGCTGCCAACGCATACCTGGCCTGCGGGTCGGTATGACGGTTTCTGCCTCCATTCCGGCTGCGGTTATCGCAATGGGCGTGATCCGTATCCTGATGCGCAGAAATTCGATTTTGGAGAGCAATCTGGTGCAGACCATCGGCTCTGCCGGTGAGTCGCTGGCAGCGGGTGCGATCTTCACCCTGCCGGCTCTGTTCCTTTGGGCAGCCGAGGGCAAGATGGAGAAGCCCGATCTGATCGAGATCACCCTGATCGCCCTGATCGGCGGTCTCTTGGGTGTCTTCTTTATGATCCCCCTGCGTAACGCCTTGATCGTGAAGGAGCACGGCACCCTGCCCTATCCCGAGGGCACCGCTTGCGCAGAGGTTCTGCTGGCAGGCGAAGAGGGCGGCGCTAATGCCACCACCGTTTTTGCGGGTATGGGCTTTGCTGCCATCTTTAAGTTTATCATCGACGGTCTGAAGGCGGTTTCCGGTGAGGTTGCCTTCCGTCCCAAGTTCTATCCCGGCGAGATCGGCACCCAGATCTACCCCGCAGTGATGAGCGTGGGCTATATCTGCGGCCCCCGCATTTCTTCCTATATGTTTGCGGGCGGTGTTTTGAGCTGGCTGGTATTGATTCCGATGATCGTATTGTTTGGCTCGAGCCTTACCATGTATCCCGGTACCGAGTCGATCGGCGCAATTTTTGCCGCCGACGGTGCAAGCGGTATCTGGAGCACCTATATCCGCTATATCGGCGCAGGTGCGCTGGCAGCAGGCGGTATTATCAGTCTGATCAAGTCCCTGCCGCTGATCGTTAAGACCTTCGGCGGTGCCGTCAAGAGCATGAAGGGCGCAGGCGCTGCTTCTCAGAGCCGTACCGAGCGGGATATTAACATGATCGTTGTTGTTGCCGCAATTCTGGCGCTGACCGTTCTGATCTGGCTGATCCCCGCCATCCCCGTTTCCTTCCTGGGCGCACTGATCATCGTGATCTTCGGCTTCTTCTTCGCTACCGTTTCCTCCCGCATGGTCGGCTTGGTCGGCAGCAGTAATAACCCCGTTTCCGGTATGGCGATCGCAACCCTGCTGATCGCAACCCTGATCCTGAAGTTTACCGGTGCCGAGGGCATTACCGGCATGACCAGTGCCATTGCCATCGGCTCTATCATCTGTATCGTTGCGGCGATTGCGGGCGATACCTCCCAGGATCTTAAGACCGGCTATATTCTGGGTGCAACGCCCAGAAAGCAGCAGTATGGCGAGCTGATCGGCGTTATCGTTGCCGCATTGGCTATCGGCGGTACCCTCTTCCTGCTGGATCAAGCCTGGGGCTTTGGCTCCGATGAGCTGGGTGCTCCTCAGGCAACCCTGATGAAGCTGATCGTAGAAGGCGTTATGGGCGGCGATCTGCCCTGGGGTCTGGTGCTGATCGGTGTCTTTATTGCCATCGCCGTTGAGCTGGTCGGCATCCCCGTTTTGCCCTTTGCCATCGGCGTTTATCTGCCGGTGCATCTGAATGCCTGCATCATGGTCGGCGGTATTCTCCGCTGGTTCGTTACCCGCGCTACCAAGAAGGATGAGGCGCGTCAAAAGACCGCTGTTAATAACGGTATTCTGTTCTGCTCCGGTATGATCGCAGGCGAAGGCCTTGTGGGTATCCTGATGGCGCTGTTGGCTGTATTCGGCGTCGATAAGGTGCTGAACCTCTCCGCACGCCTCGGCATTCCCGCCATCGTTTCCGATCTGGGCGGTCTGCTGCTCTTTGCCCTGATCATCCTGACAGTTCTGAAGTTCACCATCTGGAAGAAGCAGAAAAAGCAATGAGCAAGAAAAAAACAATAAAGCTGGAAGATTTTATCAAGCAGATCCCCGTCCATAAAGAGGGGCTGGGCTGGTCGCAGGATGAGAGCGGCAAGGTAACGCTGGAGATGGAAAACAAAGGTGTTGCCAACCGCATCGCGCAGTTTCTGCTGCGTAAGCCCAAGATCAGCTATATCCACCTCGACGAGATGGGCAGCGTGGTCTGGCCGCTGATCGATGGCGAGCGGGATATCGAAGCCATCGGGGCAGCCGTTAAGGAGGCCTGCGGTGAGAAGGCCGAGCCGCTCTATGAGCGCCTCAGCCAATATCTTTCAACGTTAAACCATCATGGATTTTTGAATTGGAAATAATAAAATTCCCCTTCGGAGAACGCTCCGAAGGGGAATTTTATTATTGATGCAAATCGTAGACCGTTAGCCATTTTCCGCTGAAGTAGCGCCAGGAGTAGAGGGAGATGCGGAATACCCAGTCCACCGTCATCGCCACCCAAACGCCGAAAACGCCCATGTTAAGGCAGGGAATGGTCAAGCCGAAAAGAGAGAGGTTTTCGGGAACGAGCAGGTAAGCAAGACCGATGCGGAAGATCCACATACAGGAAATCGAGGTGATCATGGGGAAATGAACGTCGCTGGCGGCACGGAACATATGGGGGAGAACGAAGCCCAAGGGCCATACCGCTGCTGCCCAAAGGCTGTGGTAGAAGATCAGCTGATAGGTCAGGTCGGCGGTATCGGCCGAGAGCTGCCACGCGCCGATGATGGTTTTGCCAAAGAAGACGGTGATTAAAACAACAACCCAGATGCAGGCGTAGGCGGTCAGCAGCAGGATGCGGGAGTATCGCTTGGCCTGCTTCTTTTCTCCTGCGCCGATGCACCGCCCGATCACCGCGACCGAGGCGTTGCCGATGGCGGTGCCCGGCAGGTATTGATAGCTCGCAAGGGAATTGGCAATGGAATTGGCGGTGATGGAGGCGGTGCCGAGGGTGGAGATCAGGCTTTGGGTCATCAGCCGCCCGAATTGGAACAGGGTATTTTCAACACCGCTGGGGATGCCGATCCGCAGAATCGCGCGGATGATCTTCCAATCGGGTCGGTAGTGGAAGAGACGCTCAAGATATACCGCCCGCTTTTTGCTGTGCAGAATGGTAACTAAGATCACCGAGGTAACGGCGCGGGCGATCAGGGTTGCGATGGCGGCACCCGCCGCCTCCAGCGGGATGACGTAGATCAGCAGGTAGTTGCCTGCGATGTTCATCAGGTTGGTGCCGATGGAGGCATAAAGGGAGGTGGCGGAATCGCCCGCCGCCCGCAACGCGGCGGCGCAGGCATTGTCGATCGCCAAAAAGGGGAAGGAGATGGCAATAAAGGAAAAA
>JAFQKO010000113.1 GCA_017396865.1 Clostridia bacterium
CGGCATCATAACGTATCGATCGATTCCGGGCATCGACCGAAGGTATTTTTCTGCAATTTTCCCACGCGTTGTCGGGACGATGTGGGCATCGTCCCCTACGAGGGCACTTAATATTGGTTGGTGGTTTTGGGTGCAGAGGGTGATAAAATAGGCCCCGTCGGCGCTATAATCATACCCTTTCAGGCGGTTTGGTTTCCGCGTAATCATTGTAACTCCAAAATCTCATCCTCCATACCGCATTCGCGGGCAATGACGGCGACCCATTCACGGCAGGTATCAAAATCGGAAAATGCGGTGAGGGCATGGTTGGTAGCAACCTTGCCGCCCTGCTCCCAACGCAGGATCAACAGCTCTGCGCCGTGATCCTCCAAAGCCCCGAGGTCGGCCACCGCATTTTTAGCGGCGATAAGGCGCCCCTCGGCGGCGATGCGGGCATTCCCCTTGGCATCATAGGCGGTGACGGTATAGGAAAGCGCCTGCTCGCAGAGGGTATCGTTGGCAAGGTAGAGGTGCATCGGCGCACCGTTGGCGGGGCGGGTGGCGATCAGCGCCACCTCCTGCTGGGCCTGCCGCAACCAAAAATAGGGGAGCTTGCGGTTGCCGTCGCAATCGATGACCGAATAGTTATACAGCATGGGGAACATATCCCAAAGGGACCACCACAGCACCCCCGTTTTCAGCGGATGGATGCGGCAATACTCCACCACGTCCTTATAGATCTCGGCGCAAGCCAGATTGACCGCCAAGGTGCAGTCCTTAAATTCCGAAAGGGCAAAATCCCGCCCGTAGCGCGCCATACAAAGCGCCTTGGCAGAATTACGCCAAACGGTGAAATAGTTGTCGTCCTGATGGAGGGTATCGAAATGATGCGGGGGATCGGTGGGGAGCACGGGGGCATCCCAAAGCCGCTCGGCACGGGGGCGCTCCCGCTCAAAGATCCGCTCGTTGACGGCGATCGCATTGGTGGGCATGGGGCCCACCTCGCTGATAAAGAGACTGGGCAGCTCCCGCAGTTTTTGATGAAACTCCACCGCATTGGGGTAAAAATGGATGTCCGGCAGGTGGTTGGTGGGTCCGCCCGCCTGCATGGCGCGAAATTCCGCGTCGGAGATATAGGGGGAGCTGGGCAGATAGGGTCGGTAGGGGTCGTGGCGGCGCACCGCATCCTTTAAGACCCTGCGGGAAATGGCCATATCGGAAGGCAGGAGCCCGCCTTGAGGATGCAGCCAATAGATACATTTATCGTTCTCATTATCCCCGCACCACAACGCAAGGCAGGTATGGTTGCGCAGCTTGCGCAGAATGAACTCTGCCTCCCTTGCATAGATCGCGCAGGCGCGCTCATCGGTGGGGGGAACCTCGCAGGCGAGCATGAAATCCTGCCAAACGAGGATGCCGTTGCGGTCGCAGAAATCATAAAAGGCCTGCTCCTCGTAGATGCCGCCGCCCCAGATCCGCACCATATTGCAATGGAGGGCGATCAGCTCCTGCAGCTCCACCTCCGAGGCGGTTTTGGCATCGGCCTCTTCCCCCAGAGGGCTTAAGGGCTTCCAGTTGGTGCCGCGGATGAAGATCGGCTCGCCGTTGACAACAAAACGGAATTTACCCGTTCCGTCCTCGTTGAGGTCTTCCGCCCATTCGAATTTGACGGTGCGGATGCCAAAGGGCGCTTGATGGCAGGCGGAAACCTCGCCCTCCACCAAAATCTCCAGCCGCAGGGTATAGAGGAACGGCTCGCCCCAGCCCGCAGGCCACCACAGCTTCACATCCTCCAACGGGATCTGATATTGGGATGCCCCTTGGGTAAAGCGGATGGGCTTTTCGTTGCTGAACACAGCACGGTCGCCCTCCAGCAGGGTCAGCCGCACGGTATGCCCCCGCAAGGATTTGGCCTCGGTTCGATACACCCAATGGGCGCCGATCACCGCCTCCTTTTCATGGATGGCGGCGGTATAAAGATAAACGTCCTCCAAGCGGCAGGGGGGAAGCTGCTCCAGATAGACCGAGCGGATGATGCCGCCGGTCAGCAGGCGCGGCGCATTATCCCAGCCGTATTGATGGCGGGCCTTGCGCAGATAGGCCGAGGAATCGTAGTAGCCGGGAAAGCCCACATGGGCGGCCGACTGGTCATGGGTAAACTGCCGCGCCCAAAGCTCGCTGCTGCGGATCACCACCTTCAGCTCGTTGGCGGCCTGCAGGCGGTCGGTTACATCAAAGCGATAGGCGATATGCATATTTTCGGTATCGCCCAGCTTTTCGCCGTTGAGATAGATCTCGGCAACGGTGTCGATCCCCTCAAAAACCAGCTCCTGCCGATGGCCCGCAGGCGCGGGCGGTGCGGAAAAGGTCGTGGTATAGCACCAATCATCCACCCAATCAAAGGGCTCGGTGGCATCGATGCGGTCGGCAGGCAGATAATCGCCCAAAAGCCCCAATTTTTGCAGGATCGGCTCCCGATTGCCCGGCACCGATGCGGTGGTTTTGATCACCTCGCCGCTCGGCGCGGTGAAGCTGAACTTCCATGTTCCGTTTAAAGAAATACGAGGATGCATTCCGATCGCTCCTTTTTTGACTTATTACCCTTATTTTATCATCCAAACTATCGTTTGTAAACCTACGAAACGAAGAAAAAGACTGATTAAAAAAGAGCGCAGATTTCGCCGATCGCTCCCGAAGCCGTATGTGATACTGCGAGAGGGGCGAGCGGCGGAAAGCAGAAAAATTCCAATCAAAATCCGCATCACGATGCGGATTTTTTCCTTATAAAATGAACAAGAAGAAAGAGCAGACTTCCTTTCTCCTTGCTATCATTATTATTGGCACATACTTTTGGTTTTACCTATTTTTCTGCGGTCGGTGCCTTTTTTGTATTCCGACGGCGCAACACCAACGGCATTTTTAAAGGTCTTGGAAAAATGATAAATGCTCCCAAAGCCCACACTCCGGGCGATCTGCCCGATGGAGCTGTAGTCGCTGGTGAGGAGCTGCTTGGCCTTGCGGATGCGCAGATCGCCAAGATATTTCATTGGGGAAATGCCGAACACGGCGGTAAAGGTCTTGCGAAAATAAACGGTGCTTTTGCCGCAGAGGGCGGCAAGGCTGTCGTTGGAAATATCGGGATCGTAATAATGCTCGTTGATATAATCGATTGCAGGCTGCAGCAGTCGCTGTTTATCGGAGGGCGCATAGCCTTTTTTGGCGGTGAGCTGCATCAAAACCCGATACAAGATCTGCTTGCACTCCAACTGATACCCCTCCTCCTTTCGCGCAAGGCACCGCTCGATCCGCTCGTGGGCGGTAAGGATGGGATCGGGCTCCGCCATCGAAAAGTTCTGCAGTTCAATCGGCTGCTCCAGAGCATCAAATTCGATAATAATGCAAGGGCCGGGCTCATGGCAGATCCAGCTATAACAACTGCCCTTGGGAAGCAGCACGGGATGGGTGGGGTCGGAGAGCACCTCGCGGCCGTCGACGGTATAGACCGTTTTTCCGCCTGCCTTCAGCGCCAAGCCCCAACGTTCGCGGCATTTTTGCTTGGTTTGCACCCCTACGGGGGAATGGAGCAGCCGTAATGCGGCCACCACCTTACAGATCGTGAGATCCTCTAACATACCATCACCTCCCCTCCATCATAGCATGGAGGGGGCTTTTTTGCAACCGAAAAAAGTATCAAATTTGACAAAAGTATCAAAATCGCCATTTACGCCCCTGTTTTAAAGGTTTATACTGCAGGTGAGGTGATTCAACATGAAAAAACTATCCGAGCTTCACGCGCCCGTTTTGGCGGGGGTTGTGAAGGAGCATAGCGCAGCCGCCGCGAAAGCAGAGATTCAAAACTGCATCTACGACGGCGCAGGGATGATCGACCTGCATCTTCCCGCGCCGGAGAGCTGCGACGTTGCCACCCTGAAAAAGATTATCGGGTTTTCCAAGCTTCCGATCCTGGCATTGAACTATAAATCCTACGATTGGGAGGACGAATCCGCTGCCGAGGAGGATCGGGTCGCTTCGCTCCTGCGGGCGGTGGAGGCAGGTGCGAACGGCATTGATATGCAGGGCTATACCTACCACCTCCCCTCCAAGCAGGGCTATTGCGGCGATGCCGACTACTCCTTTACCAAGGGCAACCCCAAAGAGGTGGTGACTGACCCTGAGATCATCGCCAAGCAATCTGCGCTGATCGAGCGGGTTCATGCCATGGGCGCAGAGGTTTTGCTCTCCTGCCATCCCGGCATCCCCATGACCGCCGAGCAGGTGGTGGAGCTGGCGCTCTTTTTGGAGCGGCGCAAGCCCGATATTCTGAAGATCGTTACCGTTGCCACCAACGAGGAGGAGCTGGCTGAAAGCTTTCGGGCGATGGTGCTGCTGAAAAAGGCGGTCAAAACCCCCGTTACCTACCATGCCGCAGGCAAGGCGGGCGCCCTTTCCCGTATCGTCAATCCGATATTGGGCGGGCATATCGCCTTTTGCGTAGACCGCTTTCGGGAAAACAGCGTTTTGGAGCAGATCGATCTGAAAACGGCTAAAACGATTATCGATCATATGGAGAAGATACAATGAAAAACAAATCAATTATCTTTACAAAGCCCCGCACCGCCGAGGTGCTGGAGACGGAGCTCGGCCCCGTGGAGGGGGATTTAGTACAGGTCAAAATGGATTATACCGTGATCAGCGGCGGCACCGAGCGGGCCTGCATCCTCGGGATGCCGAACACCAACGGTGGCTGGCCCCATCGGCTGGGCTATTGCGGCGTCGGTACTGTCGCCGCCGTCGGCGAGGCGGTGGAGAAGATTGCCGTGGGCGACCGCGTTTTGGTGTACCATGGCCACCACAGCCAATATAATCTGCAGCATGAAGCCAAAATTACCAAGGTGGAATGCGATGCCATTGATTCTCTGGAGGCCGCCTTTGTGGTGATCGCCTCGATGGGGCTGGGCGGTGTGCGCAAGCTGGAGCTGGAGCTGGGCGAGAGCGCCATGGTCATGGGCTTGGGGCTTTTGGGCATCTTTGCCCTGCAGTTTTTGCGGTTGAGCGGCGCCAATCCGCTGATCGCCGCCGACCTCAATCCCGAGCGCCGCGCGCTGGCCTTGAAGCTGGGCGCGGATTATGCGCTCGATCCATCGGCGGAAGATTTTGTCGAGCAGGTAAAGGAGATTACCAAGGGCAAGGGGGTTAACGCTACGGTGGAGGTGACGGGTGTTTCCGCCGCCATGAAGCAGGCGCTGGAGTGCGCTTCGTGGATGGGCAGGATCTCGCTGCTGGGCTGTACCCGCGTTTCCGACTGCGCCGTGGACTATTATCAGCAGGTGCACCGCCCCGGTATCAAGCTGATCGGTGCCCATAACTTTGTTCGCCCCAAGGTGGAATCCTATCCCCACCATTGGACCCATCAGGATGATTGCAAGGCAATTTTAGAGTTGATCGAGCGGGGGCGGCTGGATGTGAAGTCCGTCGTATCCCGCGTGGTGCCTCCCGAGACCGCACCTGAGATCTATACCGAGCTTTGCGACAACCCCAACTTCCCCTTGGGAACGGTCTTTGATTGGAGGACACGATGATTAAATTAGGACAAATCGGCATCGGCCACAACCACGGCGAGGCCAAAATGAAGGCCGCGCGAAAATTCCCCGACCTCTTTGAGATCGTGGGCTATGCCGAAGAAAACGAGCGCTGGATCGAAAAGCGCGGCGCCCTCAAGGGCTACGAAGGACTCCCCCGCATGAGCGTGGAGGAGGTCATCGCCAAAAGCGATGCCATTTTGGTGGAGAGCGACGTTTGGGATCTGACGAAATATGCCCAAATGTGCATCGATGCGGGCAAGCATATCCATCTGGATAAGCCCGCAAGCGGCACCCTTTCGGAATATAAGCGGCTTTTGGATACCGCCGAGGCGAAAAACCTCGTGGTACAGCTCGGGTATATGTATCGCTATAATCCTGCGGTGCAAAAATGCTTTGAGCTGGTGCGGGAGGGCAAGCTGGGCGAGATCTATTCCATCAACGCCGAGATGAGCACCTTCCATAAGCCCGAATATAAGCGCTGGCTGACCAATTTCGGCGGCGGAATTCTGTATATTCTGGGCTCTCATTTGGTGGATTTGATCGTTTACATCTTGGGCAAGCCCCAAAAGGTACACGCCTTTTTGAAGCATACGGGGCTGGACGGCATCGACCTCCCCGATCATAATCTGGCCGTTTTGGAATACGAAAAAGCGCTGGCGCGGGTGTTCGTCTCCTCGGTGGAGGTCAACGGCTTCGGACGGCGGCAGTTGATGGTTTCGGGCAGCAAGGGTACGGTCAACATCTGCCCCTTGGAACGCCCCATCACCATGAGCTGGTCGGATACGACCATCGCCGACGCCGCCTACGAGGATCGCAAGATCATCCTGCCCTTCGAGGACAACACCGCAGGCGGGCGCTACGATGAAATGATGCAGGATTTTTATGCGTATATAAAAGGAACGAAGCAAAACCCCTTCACCTATGCCCATGAATATGCGGTGCAGGAGGTGCTCGCCCAAGTGGTGGGCGGCATCCGCTTCCACGGAACAAAGATCGATTAAGGAGACAGAAACCATGAAAAAAGTATTGGTATTAGGTGCAACCGGCGCGATGGGGCGGTATCTCGTTCCCGAGCTGGTGAAGCTGGGCTACGACGTAACGGGCGTGGGGCTGGAGGAGACCGCCCCTTGGAGCCATGCCCGCTATCTGAAAGGGGATGCCTTTGATAAGGACTTTTTGGAGACGTTGCTCCAAGAAAAATTCGACGGCATCGTCAACTTTATGAGCTACGGTCGGCATGAGCTTGCCGACTACTACAAGCTGTTTTTGGACAACACCGACCACTATATCTTCCTCTCCTCCTGCCGCGTTTACGACGACAAGGAGCAGCCCATCAAGGAGACCTCACCCCGCCTTTGGGATTCCTCGGAGGATAAGGCACTGCTCGCCTCCCACGACTACTGCATCTATAAGGCGCAGAACGAGGATCTGCTGATGGCATCCCCCTATGAGAATTTCACCATCGTTCGCCCCGCCACCACCTTTTCCACCGGGCGGCTGCAGCTTGTTACGCTGGAATTTAAGGACTGCGTTGCCCGCGCCCTGATGGGCAAAAAGGTGATTCTGCCGATTCAGGCCAAGGATAAGCCCGCCACCCTTTCCTGGGGCGGCGACGTAGCCAAAATGATCGCGCGGCTGCTCTTTAAAAAAGAAGCCATGCGGGAGGCCTATAACGTCTGCTCTGCCGAGTATCAGACCTGGGAGACCATCGCCGAATATTACCGCGAGCTGGTCGGTCTGGAGGCGGTTTGGGTGGATAAGGAGGATTATCTGCGCATCTTGAGCCCTGAGATCAAGCCGCACGTACGCTGGCAGTTGGAATATGCGCGGCTGTTCCGCCGCATCACCGACAACTCCAAGGTGCTGGCCGTAACGGGGCTGAAGCAGGAGGAGCTGACCCCGATGTATGAGGGGCTGAAATTCGAGATCGGCAACATCCCCAAGGACTATACCCCCGTTGATACCGAGATCGGTCTGCGGATGGATGCCTATTTGAAGGAGATGTAATACGATGAAAGCAATGCTGGTAGACGAACGTCAAAACCTCGTTTGGTCGGAGGTTGCCGACCCCAAGCTCCAACCCGATGAGGTGTTGGTAAAGATCCATGCGGCGGCGCTCAACCGCGCCGACCTGCTCCAGCGGCAGGGCAAATACCCCTCGCCCGCAGGCTGTCCCCCGTGGATGGGGCTGGAAATTGCAGGACAAATAGTAGAAATCGGCTCAAATATTACAGATTGGAATATCGGAGACCGTGTTTGCGCCCTGTTGGGGGGCGGCGGCTATGCCGAATACGTGGCAGTCAAGCAGGATATGCTGATGCCCATCCCCAAGGGGCTCTCCATGGAGGAGGCCGCCGCTCTGCCCGAGGCCTTTGCCACCTCCTATCTCAATTTGTTTATCGAGGGGCATCTGCAGGCGGGGCAGACCGCCTTTATCCCCGCGGGCGCATCGGGGCTGGCCTCGGTGGCGATCCCCATGGCCAAGGCCTTCGGCGCACGGGTCATCACCTCGGTTTTAAGCGAGGAGCTGGCTGAGCGGATCAAGCCGCTGGGGGCTGATCTCATCATCAATTCCTCCACCCAAAGCGTAGAGGAAATATTAAAGGCCGAGGAGGAGCGGGGCACCCCCGTTGCCGTTTCCATGGACTGCCTTTCGGGGGAGACCCTCGGCAGGAGCCTGCCCTATATGGCGCGGGGCGGCTATTGGATCGTCATCTCCACGCTGGCGGGGATCGAGACCAACGTTCCGCTTCGCCCCCTGCTGACCAAGGGCTTGCATTTAGTAGGCTCTATGCTTCGCAACCGTACCCCTGAATTTAAGGCCTATATTTTAAGCGAGCTGGTGAAAAACGTCTGGCCGAAGCTTGAGAGCGGCGAGATCAAGCCCTCCATCTATAAGGTTCTGCCCATCGAGCAGGCGGAGCAGGCCCATGCCATTTTAGAGGCGGGCAACCATAACGGAAAGGTTGTGCTGCAGGTTGCAAAAGCATAAAACGCTCCTTTGCAGCCTCTTGGTCATGCTGCTTTGGGGCTTACTGTTTCCCACGGTGAAGCTGGGCTATCGGGTGTTCGGCATCGGAGAAACGGGCGATATCCTGCTCTTTGCGGGGGTGCGATTTTTGGTCTGCGGGCTGGTGATCACCGCCTTTGCGCTGCTGCGCAACCCCGCCGCCCTGCGGCCGCTCAAAAAATGCTGGCCGTGGGTGCTGCTGGCGGGTCTTTTTGCCATCATCCTGCATTATAGCTGCACCTATCTCGGGCTCAGCCTGACCGACGGCTCCAAAACCGCCATCTTAAAACAGCTCGGGGCGGTATTTTATATCTGCTTTTCCGCCCTCTTTTTCCCCGAGGATAAGCTGACGTGGCGCAAGCTTTTGGGGCTTGCCTTGGGGCTTTCGGGCATCCTTGCCATCAATACGGGTGCGGCGGGCCTTTCCATATCGGTCGGCGATCTGCTGATCATCGCCGCCTCCTTTTGCACCGTCTTTTCCAACGTGGTGAGCAAAAAGGTGTTTCGGGTGGCCGAGCCGCTCATCACCACCGGCATCTCCCAGCTTTTCGGTGGGATCGTTTTGCTGGGGGTGGGGCTGCTTGCAGGCGGCAAGCCTGCGGCGGTATTGCCCGCAACCGCCGATCAATTCGGCATTTTCGGGCTGATCGTGGCCGCCTCGGCGGTCAGCTATTGCCTCTGGTTTCTCATTGTGCAAAGGGAGAACCTTTCGGGGCTGTTTATCGTGAAGTTTATCGAGCCACTCTTTGCAGCCCTCTTTGCATGGCTGCTTTTGGGCGAGGACATTTTCAAACTGCAATATCCGATCGCCCTTCTTCTGATCACCGCAGGGGTTGCGATCGGCAAAAAAAGTCAAGGAGAAAGTTGAGACTTTCTCCTTGACTTTTTCATTCTTTTGGTATATCATAATGTCGCAATTAGACCAAGCTTTAAACGACGCACCGTAGCGCCTTGCCTACGTGCGTTTTTTATTTTCAAAAGGAGATGGGAGCATGTTACAAGCAACAAACCGAGGAGGTGCGAAAACCCCGACATGAAAAAGCAAACCAAAAAAACAGCCATCATCCTGTTTGCCGTTGCCGCCATCGTGCTGATGGTTGCAACCATCATCGTGAAGGCGCCGAGCGAGCATGGCGCGATCGGTGAGGTGATGAAGGATGCGGTATTGCACGAATCGGATCAGATCAGCCTCTTTGGGCTGATGGAGGTCAATCCCGGGTTGATCGCCGCCTTTACCGTAACGGGGATCTTCCTCGTTTTGGCGCTGATCCTGCGGATCTTCGTGATCCCCCGCTTCAAGCTGATTCCCGGCAAGCTGCAGGCGGCGCTGGAGCTGGCGGTGGGCTATTTCGATCACCTTGCCAAATCCAACAGCCCCCATCGCAATCAATTCCTCGGCGGCTACGTCTTTGTGGCGGGTGCCTACATCTTTGTCGGCACCGTCTTCGAGCTGTTTGGCCTGCAGGCGGTCACCGTCCACGGCCATTCCGTCTCATTGCCCGCCCCGCTGGCCGATATCAACGGCGCCATTATGATGGGTGTTTTATCCTACCTGGTCATCCTCTCGGGCGGTATCGCCGAGAACAAGCTCAAGGGCGTAGGAAAAACGCTGAAGGAATTTTCTCTGCCCATTTCGATGAGCTTTCGTTTGTTCGGCGCGCTTCTGAGCGGCGCGCTGGTCACCGAGATGGTGTATCACTACTTAGCGCTCAGCTACGGACTCCCCGTGCTGGTGGGTGTTTTGTTCACCCTGCTGCACGCGCTGATCCAAGCCTACGTTCTCACAATGCTGACGGCGTTGTTCTACGGAGAGGTCTCCGAGCCGTCCCACAAAAAATAATGTAAAAAAGATGTTTTGGAGGAATTTAAAAATGAAAAAGAGTTTAAAAGGTATTCTGACTGTTCTGACTTTGGTCATTTTGCTGCTGGCTATCGCCATCCCCGTTCTGGCCGCCGTTCCCGCAGAGGCGCCCGAGGCTGCCGCCGCGGCCGAGGAGGCCGTTGCGGCGCAGGTCGACAGCGGTCTGCTTTCCAACAAGGCATGGGCCGCCGCCATCGTGGTTGGCCTTGCGGCCGCCGCAGGTGCTTTCGGCATGGCTTGGGCGATCTCCAAGTCGGTGGACGGCATTGCCCGCCAGCCGGAGGCTGAGGGCTCTATCCGCACCACCTTGATGCTGGGCCTTGTTTTCGTTGAAACCGCCATCATCTATGCGCTGGTTGTTGCCATCTTGATTATCTTTGTTCTGTAAGGAAGGGTGACGCATCATGCCGCTTAACATTGATTGGCAGCAGATCTTATTGCATCTGCTGAACTTCACCCTCCTTTTCGGAATTTTATATTTTCTGCTTTATAAGCCCGTGAAGGACTTTATGGACAAGCGGGTTCAGCACTATCAGGAGCTGGACGAGCAGGCCAAAGAGGCCCTTGCCGCCGCTGAAGCGGCCCGCACCGAGCAGCAGCAAAAGCTTGCCGCCGCCGACGACGAGATCGCCGCCATGAAGGATGCCGCCCGCTCCGAGCTGAACCATGCCCTTGCCGAGCGCAAGGAGCAGGCCGAGGAGGAGGCACAAAAGATCCTCGATGCCGCCAAGGCCGCTGCGCAGAGAGAGCAGCAAAAGGCGGTGACGCAGGCGCAGGAGGAGATCACCGCAATGGTGACCGATGCCACCGAAAAGATCCTCTCCTCCGATGATCCGTCCGATGCCTTCGATCGGTTCCTGGCGCAGGCGCAAGAGGGCGTAAGCCATGAGTAAGACCGCTTTTTTATATTCCAAGCTTGCTCCGAGCGCAAAGCAGGAGCAGGGCTTTTCGGAATTTCTTTCCAAAAAATACGGCGAGGAGATCACCCTTTGCTGGCAGCAGGACGAAACCCTCGGTGGCGGCTTTCGGTTGGAGGTCGGCACCGAGGTCTACGACTGGTCCGCAAGCGGCCTGCTGCTGCAATTAAAGGACTCCCTTGCCGCACTTAAGAAAACAGAAGGCAGCATTATTCCGCTGCTGAAGGATACCATCTCTGGCTGGACCCCCAAGGCTTTGGCCCACGAGGTGGGCACGGTGCGCACCGTCGGCGACGGAATTGCTACCGTTTCGGGGCTGGAGAACGCCGTTTACGGCGAAATTCTGCTCTTTTCCTCCGGAATTCGCGGGATGGTGCAGGAGCTGCGGCGGGATGAGATCGGCTGCATTTTGTTTGATACCGACGATACCGTTTGCGAGGGCAGCACCGTCCGCCGTACCAACAAGGCCGCAGGCATTCCCGTGGGGGATGGGTTTATCGGCCGCGTGGTCAATGCGTTGGGCGATCCCATCGACGGCCAAGGCGAGATTTTGGCGGAGGGCTACCGCCCCATCGAGCATCCCGCTCCCGGCATCATCGACCGTCAGCCGGTGGATACCCCCCTGGAAACAGGGCTTCTTTCCATCGATTCCATGTTCCCCATCGGCCGCGGCCAGCGTGAGCTGATCATCGGCGACCGCCAGACCGGCAAGACGGCCATCGCCGTCGACACCATCCTCAACCAAAAGGGGAAGAACGTCATCTGCATCTACGTGGCGATCGGCCAAAAGGTCGGCTCGGTGGCGCAGCTTGCTCGGAATCTGAAGGCGCACGGCGCGATGGAGTATACCGTCATTGTGAACGCCTCGGCCGGAGAGCCCGCGCCGATGCAGTATATCGCCCCCTATGCGGGCTGCGCCTTGGGCGAGCATTTTATGGAGCAGGGCAAGGACGTGCTCATCGTCTACGACGATCTTTCCAAGCACGCCATTGCCTACCGCTCCCTGAGCCTCCTTTTGGAGCGCTCCCCCGGCCGCGAGGCCTATCCCGGCGACGTGTTCTATCTCCACTCCCGCCTTTTGGAGCGGTCGGCGCACCTGAGTGAGGAGCGAGGCGGCGGCAGCATGACCGCCCTGCCCATCGTGGAGACCCAAGCGGGCGACGTTTCGGCCTATATCCCCACCAACATCATCTCCATCACCGACGGCCAGATCTTTTTGGAAAGCGATCTCTTCTTCGTCGGCCAGCGGCCCGCGGTCAACGTCGGCCTTTCGGTCTCCCGCGTGGGCGGCGATGCCCAAACCAAGGCAATGAAAAAGGCGGCGGGCGCCATCCGCTTGGAGCTGGCGCAGTATCGCGAGATGGAGGTCTTTACCCAGTTTGCAAGCGATCTGGATGAAACCACACGGCGGCAGCTCACCTACGGCCAAAGCCTGATGCAGGTGCTCCGCCAGGATCAATTTCAACCCTATCGGCAATATGAGCAGGTCATCATCCTCGTTGTGACCCTCCACCATCTTTTGCAGGAGCTCCCCGCCGCGCAGGTGCGCGCCGTGATGCAGGAGCTGCTCCGCCACTTTGAAGAGCAGCACCCCGCGCTTTTGGAGGAGCTGGAGCAAAGCGGCGTGCTGGAGGATGATTGCAAGGAAAAGATCCTGAGTATAGCGCAGAATTATCTGCAGAAGCGGTGACGAAATGGCAACCACCAAAGAAATCAAAAAGCGGATCAAAAGCATAACCGACACCCAAAAGATCACCAATGCGATGTATCTGATCGCCTCCACCAAGCTGCGCAAGGCGAAGAAGGAGCTGGATCAGACCCGCCCCTTCTTTACCGCCCTGCAGGAGGAGATCAAGCGGATCTTTCGCATCTCGGAGGTGGTGGAGAATAAATTTTTCTATCCCCCAACGGGCGAGCACGATCTGCCCGGCTCCTACGGCTATCTGGTGATCACCGCCGATAAGGGGTTGGCGGGCGCCTATAACCAAAACGTCATTAAAAAGGCGATGGAGCTGATGCAGCAGCACCACGACCCCAAGCTCTTCGTCGTTGGCGAATACGGGCGGCACTTCTTCGCCTCCCGCAAGATCCCCATCGAGCAAAGCTTTTTATATACGGCGCAAAACCCCACCATCAGCCGTGCGCGGGTGATCAGCAGTATTCTGCTGGAACGCTTTTCCCGCGGTGAGCTGAGCAAGATCTTCGTGATTTATACCGATATGCACGGCGCGGCCGAGGAGGAAGCCTGCGCAACGCGGCTGCTCCCCTTCCACCGTGCCGATTTCAGCTCCGAGGAGCAGGAGCATACCGAATTTGAATTTGTTCCGTCGGTTGAGACGGTGCTGGACCACGTGGTTCCGAGCTATGTCACCGGCTTTATCTACAGCGCGTTGATCGATAGCTTTTGCAGCGAACAAAGCGCCCGCATGAATTCCATGGACACTGCCAACCGCAATGCCCAAAAGCTGCTCGACGAGCTTTCTCTGCAGTATAACCACATTCGTCAGAGCGCCATTACCCGAGAAATCACCGAGGTCGCCGCAGGGGCGCGCGGGATGAAGCAAGCCAAGCAAAACCCAAGTAAAGGAGGTGCCAACCGAGGATGAGCGGAAAAATCGTACAGGTCTCCGGATCGGTCGTAGACGTAGCCTTTTTCGGTGAAAGGCTGCCTAAAATCAAAGAAGCGTTGACCGTATCGGTCAACGGAGCCAAGCGCGTGATGGAGGTTGCCCGACATCTGGGCAACGAGACCGTGCGCTGTATTATGTTCTCGGAAAGCGAGGGGCTGGCCCGCGGGCTGGAGGTAGAGGCAACCGGCCGCAATATCACCGTCCCCGTCGGAGCGGCCACCTTAGGCAGAATGTTCAACGTTCTGGGCGAGCCCATCGACGGCAAAGCCCCCATCGATCCCGATGCCGAGCGCCGAACCATCCATCGCAAGGCGCCCTCCTTTGAGGAGCAAAGCCCTGCCATTGAGATCTTAGAGACCGGCATCAAGGTCATCGACCTGCTGGAGCCCTATCCCAAGGGCGGCAAGATCGGCCTTTTCGGCGGCGCAGGCGTTGGTAAAACGGTGTTGATCCAGGAGCTGATCCATAACGTTGCCATGGAGCATGGCGGCTATTCCATCTTCACCGGTGTCGGCGAACGCTCCCGCGAGGGCAACGACCTTTGGAAGGAGATGACCGACAGCGGCGTCATTGATAAGACGGCGCTGGTCTTCGGCCAGATGAACGAAGCGCCCGGTGTTCGTATGCGGGTGGC
>JAFQKO010000114.1 GCA_017396865.1 Clostridia bacterium
GAGCGGCATCCCCACCAATTTGGAAACCATTCAAAAAATTGTCGAACATACCGATCTGTTCGTGGAGGTGGGCGGCGGCATCCGCAATATGGAAACGGCTGAAACCTATCTTTCCTGCGGGGTGGATCGGGTGATCTTGGGCACCGCCGCCGTTACCGACGAAGCATTTTTAAAGGCGGCGCTGGCCAAATACGGCGCAAAGGTCGCCGTCGGTGTGGATCTCAAGGACGGGTTCGTGGCCATCAAGGGCTGGACCGAAAAATCCGAGCTTTCCGCCGATGCCTTCTTCCAAAAGATGGAGAACTTGGGAGTGCAGACCATCATCTGCACCGATATCTCCCGCGACGGCGCCATGCAGGGCACCAACCGCGCCCTGTATCAAGAGATGAGTCAAAAATATCGGATCGATCTGATTGCATCCGGCGGGGTTTCCTCTATGGAGGATATTGAAGCCCTGCGGGCGATGGAGCTGTACGGTGCCATCATCGGCAAGGCCTATTATGTGGGCGCGATCGATCTGAAGAAAGCGATCGAGGTGGCAAAATGATCACAAAACGAATTATTCCCTGCTTGGACGTGCGAAACGGCCGCGTGGTCAAGGGCGTCAATTTTGAAGGCCTTTCCGACGTTTCCTCGCCCATCGAGCTGGGAAAATACTATAGCGACTGCGGTGCCGACGAGCTGGTGTTTTATGATATCACCGCCTCTGCCGAGGGTCGCACCATCTTTACCGATATTTTAAAGGAGGTTGCCCGTACCATCTTCATTCCGCTTACGGTGGGCGGCGGCATCAATACGCTGGAGGATTTTGATCGGGTCTTAAAATGCGGCGCCGATAAGGTCAGCGTTAATTCGGGTGCCATCCGCAATCCCGATCTCATTCCCGCCGCCGCCAAGAAATACGGCGATCAATGCGTGGTGATCTCTGCCGACGTTAAACGGGTCGACGGCGTCTTTCGGGTGTTTGCCAAGGGCGGTCGCGAAAATACCGGCATGGAGGCCATCAGTTGGATCAAACGCTGTGTCGAGAACGGCGCGGGCGAGGTGGTCTTGAATTCCATCGATACCGACGGTGTGAAGGGCGGCTTCGATCTGGAGATGCTGGAGGCGGTCAGCAATGCGGTCAACGTGCCGGTCATCGCATCGGGCGGCGCAGGCTGTGCCGAGGATTTTATCACCCTCTTTAAGACCCTCCCCAAGGTGGATGCGGGGCTTGCCGCCTCCATCTTCCATTTCGGCGAGGTCAAGATCCCCGAGCTGAAGCGGATCTTAAAAGAAAACGATATCAACGTGAGGTTATAAAAAATGTTAGAAATTGAGAAGCTCAAATTTGATGAAAAGGGGCTGATCCCCGCCATCGTAGTGGATGCTGAGACCAAAAAGGTGCTCACCCTTGCTTATATGAATAAGGAAAGCCTGCAGATTTCCATGGAAAAGGGGCTGACCTGCTTTTGGAGCCGCTCCCGCCAAGAGCTTTGGCTCAAGGGCGAAACCAGCGGTAACTATCAGCATATCGTTTCCATCACCGCCGATTGCGACTACGATGCGCTGACGGTTTTGGTCAAAAAGGACGGCCCTGCCTGCCATAAAGGCACCGATAGCTGTTTTACCAACGAGGTGTTCAGCAATGGGGAGGAGCCCTTCTCAATGGAGGGCTTATATGCCCTGCTTAAGGGTCGAAAGGAGACCCTGCCCGAGGGCTCTTATACCACCTATCTCTTCCAAAAGGGGTTGGATAAGATTTTAAAGAAGGTGGGCGAGGAGTCTACCGAGGTCATCATCGGCGCCAAGTCCAACGATAAGGCCGAAACCGTCTATGAGATCGCCGATCTGGCCTACCACGTCATGGTATTGATGGTGGAGATGGGCATCACCGTGGAGGATATCCGCAAGGAGCTGGGCAGCCGCCACGTCATCGATCATAAGGTCAAGCAGGAGAAGATGGTATGAGATTGACCGACTACCACGTCCACAGCAGCTTTGCCGACGGCAAAAATACCGTTGCAGAGGTGGCGAAAATCGCCGCGGAGCGTGGTTTTTCGGTGCTCGGCTTCACCGAGCACAGCCCGATGGCCGATGGCCGAAGCTGGGGGATAAAGCAGGAGCGGCTGGCCGATTACCTGCGAGAGGTGCAGGCGCAAAAGGCGCTGTATGCGGGCAAGATGGAAATTTTGCTGGGCATCGAGCAGGATTACCATGCCCCCAAGGCGGAGGGTCATTTTGATTATCGGATCGGCTCGGTCCACGGCTTCGACTGCGGCGATCATATTCAGGATGTGGATGAAACCATTCCCCTGCTGGAAAAGGTGGCCGCCGAGCAGTACGGCGGCGACGTTTACGCCATGGTCGAGGGGTATTATGAACTCGTCGGCGACGTCTGGAATAAGACCCGCTGCGAGATTATCGGCCATTTGGATCTGATCACCAACTGGCAGGAGCAAAAGGTGCTGTTCGATGAAAACCACCCCCGCTACGTGGCCGCCGCACGGGCGGCGATCGATCGGCTGATCCCGTCGGGTGCGCTGTTTGAGGTCAATGCGGGTGCCATCGGGCGGGGCTACCGTACCACGCCCTATCCGAGCATTCCGCTTTTAAAGTATATCCGCGAAAAGGGTGGCGAGATCATCCTGACGGGCGATACCCACGACGCCGCCCGCCTGGGCGACTTTCAGCAGCTCTGCGCCGATCATGCTAAAGCCGCAGGCTTCACCCGCTCGGTGATCCTAACGGCAAAGGGCAGAGAATATATGGAATTATAATAAAGATGGCTTCGCATTGCGAAGCCATCTTTATTATTGAATAGGGATTTCCAGATAGGAATCATCAAGAATTACCGTATTATCGGCAATTTTTGCGGTCGTTTGCTCGGAAAACAGCCCGCGGTTGTTGGTGTGCCGCAGATAATGAGGATCGGCCGAGGAGGAAATGTCGATCCGAAGCTTTTCGCCCTTATGAACAAGGAAGGCGTGTTCATCAAACGAAAAGTCTAAGACAAGCGGGTTGCCGGGAAGATAGCCGGGATCAAAATTAGAGAGTTGTTGAATATCGTCCCGCAGACCGTAGTCGCCTTCTTCCTTGCAAAGGCTCAACCGCAGGTAAAAGCAGGTGTCCTCACAGGTGGAGCGCACCTTCAGCTTTGCTTTGATTTTGCCCTTGATGAAGGTATCCTGCTCAAATTCAGGGGTATAGAGGGTGATGATATCATGCCGTTGATGGGGCGGATTCTGCCAGGCGTTGCCGCCGAAGTTTGCGGAAAGCCCACCCTTAAAGGAGGCGGGATCATAGGGATTATAGCGATAGGTCACCTCGCCGCTGCCAAGGGGGATGCGGCAGGTGGAGCAAGCGGTGTAAAAATCATCGCAGCACCAAGCGTTTCCAAACAGTTTATAGTAGGTGATCTTTCCCTGTGTGAAGGGAAAGGCTTCCTGCCCACGGATCGCATTGAACCAGCGAACGCGATAATCGGGCACCTGCTCCTTGAGCATACCGCCTTCAAAAGCGATCGGCTGGTTGCTTGGAGTGCCGTTGTGGTCGTAGGGGTGAACGGCAAGGGCGCATTGGGCCTTGGTTTGGGCATCCAGCGTTTTCCACATATCGAAAATACCGCCGGTATAGATGTCATAAAAGCCGGTCACCAGCAGAATGGGGATGTTGGCGTGCTTGATAGCCTCGTGTGCCTCACCGCCGCCGTAGCGGGTCTTCCAAAAGGGGTCGTTTCGGTCGGGATGTTTCAAGATTTCGTTGAAATCGGCCGCTTCTTCGTTGAAAACCGTTTTTGAAAAATCCGAGATGGGGAGCATATGGTAGGTGGCGGGGGTGAAGTGCTTGGTGGGAATGGCTTTTTTCTTATACATACCCACGTACCAGCCGCCATGTAATCCCGTTTTATAAAAGCCGTTGCGGTAGTTGCAGTTATATCGTTCGCAATCCTGCACCTCTAAAACCGCACCCTTGATATCCGCCTCAAAAGGGGCGGTAACGAAATGAACCGAGGAGGTATAGCTGCCGCCGAAGAGATACAATTCACCGTTATAAAAGGATTGCTTGCGGATCCATTCCCGCAGGAAAAGCCCGTCCTCCCGCTCGTTAATGTAGGGGACGCAATCGCCGCCGCTTTTTCCGCGCCCGCGGCAATGCTGGCAAACAACGGCATATCCGTTTTTCAGAAAGCTTTCATGGTCGCGGGCAAGCTTGGTGCAGATCTCGTTTTCTTCTTGATGTTCGGTTTCGTCTACGTAAGGGTTGCGAAAAATAACGGTCGGAAATGTCCCCTTTTCCTGCGGCAGACAGATTGCGGTAAAAAGTTCAGCATCGTTGATCTTCAAATATTCATAATAGACGTTTGGTTGCATGGAAAACACCTCGCTTGAATATAAGGATACGGCACACTTCCCGTGGGAAGTGTGCCGTAAGATTTACAGAACGGTGAAGCCCTTGGCGGTAAGGGTCTCGTCGGTGAGGGCGGGATCGTGAACGCGGAGCACCACGTAGGCGGTGCCTGCGCCGCCGTGGTTGAAGGCGTAGAGGTATTCCACGTTGACGCCGACTTGATCCAGAACGTCGATGACGTCGTGCAGAGCGCCTGCGGTATCGGGCATCTTAACAGCCACCACGTCGTTGGCGCGGGCGATGTAGCCGGCCTCGGTGAGGGCGGCTATGGCGGCATCGATATCGTCGACGATCATCCGCAGAACGCCGTACTTGGAGGTATCGGCGAGGGTCATGGCGCTGACGTTGATCTTTTTCGCGGCCAAAATCCCTGCGGTCTCGGCCAGAGAGCCTTGCTTATTTTCAATAAAAACGGAAAGTTGACGGATCATTATAGTGTTCCTCCTTAATCATGAAGCTTGCGCTTATCAATAACGCGGACAGCCTTGCCTTCGCTGCGTTGGATGCTCTTGGGAGCAACCAGATGCACCTTGGGCCCGATGCCCAGCATGGCGCGCATGGCATCTGCCAGCTCGCGTTCCTGCTTCTCGATATCCTTAACGGTATCGGAGAACTGCTCGGGATTCATCTCGATCAAAACATCGAGGGTATCGGAGTTATTAACACGGTCGACCTCAATAAGGTAGTTGGAGCTGTAGCCCTTCTGGATCAGAACCGTCTCGATCTGGGAGGGGAATACGTTAACACCGCGGATGATGAGCATATCATCGCTTCTGCCCATGGGCTTCTTCATCCGAACGAAGGTACGGCCGCAGGAGCAGGTCTCACGGGTCAAAACGCAGATATCGCGGGTGCGATAGCGCATCATGGGGAAGGCTTCCTTATCGATGCAGGTGAATACCAGCTCGCCCTTTTCGCCCTCGGGCAGAACCTCGCCCGTTTCAGGGTCGATGATCTCGGCGATGAAGTGGTCTTCGTTGATGTGCATGCCTTGCTGGGCTTCGCACTCAAAGGAAACGCCGGGGCCGCTGATCTCGGTCAGGCCGTAGATATCGTAGGCCTTGATGCCGAGGGACTTTTCGATGTCGCGGCGCATCTCCTCGGTCCAGGGCTCGGCGCCGAAGATGCCTGCCTTGAGGCAGTTGTCCTCGGGCTTATAGCCCATCTCCTTGAGGGTCTCGCCGATGTAGGCGGCATAGGAGGGGGTGCAGCAGATGATGTTGGACTTGAGGTCCATCATAAACTGGATCTGCC
>JAFQKO010000115.1 GCA_017396865.1 Clostridia bacterium
CCGCCGATTTCGGCTGATTGGCAGGGCTGCAGGCGCTTAACAGCAAGCAAGTAATAAAGATTAATATATAACGCTTCTTCATATTTCTTCCTTATGGGGTATAGGGACAAAAAGCAAACATTCTATAATCAATTGTTGGATCTTCATCTAATATTGTTGTGCTTCCGTCCTCATTTTCGATCTCTAATGAACCGATATAGCAATAATATTCTAACATATCATAACTAATATAACATTTTCCTCTTCCTGCGTCATCATGTCCATCATAAATCTTTAAAAAACGGCACTCTTCATAATCATTGTTTTTCCATCCGGAGACAATATTATAACCAAATACAACAACAGCGTGAGCGGTATAGGTAAATGTATTTTCAGCAGCGTTGAATCCCATAAAAAGAGGCCAATCAGCATTAATATAGGCTTTGATTTCGCCCCACGTAACATTGTCCATTTCATAATAATTTGCAACGCCATTATAATTATAACTATCATTTACAGCATCAATCACATTTATTGCCTCTGTAATAGATAGCCCACTCCCATTTTTGGTGTTGGAAAAATATCCCATGTCGATAGATTTTTGCATAACAACTGAAAACATATCCTCGTAATTTGCCGGATACCTAGAGCAGCAATTATCTCTCCAATACATTAAAATGTTTGAAATCGCCGTGATTGAACAGTGTCCGGCATTATAAATAACCGTTCCATTTGTTAAGGTTTTCTTTTTAGTGTCATTTGGATTTTCAAGTGGATCGTCAAGCTGATACATTGGCCAAAAACAATCGGCTTGTTCCATTTCGGATTCAATGGTACCAAAAGTACTTGAACTTGCAACCGATGTATATCCATTTGATCTTAAATACTCGGTTGGATGTTCCGCGAATACCTCACGGCTGGTAAGTGGATCATCCGTCACAAACATATCTGCTGTATAACTGATATTATCCTGAAGATCACCGGGAACAATCGTCCCGCCAACATCCTCTTCTGTAACTTCCTCGCCGCCTAACGTAGTAATCGCTCCTGTTTCTTCTTCGATCATAAACACTTCAAATGGATTATAGTATACAGTTTCAATACCGTCCAAAGCATTTTGATAATAAATTGATGCTTTATCATAATTGAATTCAGGGCAAAGGAGGTTATTCAAATCTTTCGAAATAACAACATATCCCTTTGGAGTACCTTCGTAGAAAAAATCTACACTGTAATATGTGATATTTCCGGCTTCATCATAGAGCGGGGTCACTTCATATTCATCGAGAGTTACCAATGAATCGTCAGGACGGTTCAAACAATAATAATGTAACGCCACTTGCGCCGCTTCCGAAGAAGAAATACTCGTAATCGGTTGTGCCGCAAAGACGGGACTTGTCATCAGCAAAACTAAAAGGCTGATAACGGCCACCGCCCGTGAATGTCTTAACATCTTTTTCATACAAACAACCTCCTCAAAAAATTATTCGCCATTGTATGGCTCAATTACAGTTTAACATCGGTTGATGCATTTGTCAACGTCATTTCGCTGTATATAAATTTTAGGTGTAAAATAAACAGAAGGATGATAATGTATCATCTTATGATTGACGAATTCCTATTTTTAAAATATAATAAAATCATAAAGTTCAGAAAGGATCGAAACAATGCAACCCTCTAAAGTTTACTATACCGACTTCCGTGCCGATTATAAAGAGAACCTTTTGCAGAAATTGCGCCGCCTTTGCTTAACAGCGGGTATAAATGAGATCGATTTCGACAATAAGTATACGGCGATCAAGATCCATTTCGGGGAACTGGGCAATTTAGCCTTCCTGCGCCCCAACTACGCGCGAGTGGTGGCTGATTTGGTGAAGGAGCTGGGCGGCAAGCCCTTTCTCACCGATTGCAACACCCTCTACGTGGGCAGCCGCAAGAACGCGCTGGATCATCTGGAGACCGCCTATCTCAACGGCTTTTCGCCCCTTTCCACGGGCTGCCATATCCTGATCGGCGACGGCCTTAAGGGCACCGACGAGGTGTACGTTCCCGTGGACGGCGAGTACGTCAAGGAGGCCAAGATCGGTCGGGCGGTGATGGATGCGGATGTCTTTATTTCGCTGAATCATTTTAAGGGCCACGAGTGCACCGGCTTCGGCGGTGCGCTGAAGAATATCGGCATGGGCTGCGGCTCCCGCGCGGGCAAGATGGAAATGCATAGCGATGGCAAGCCCTTTGTGGTGCAAAAGAAGTGTATCGGCTGCCGCGCCTGCGCCAAGATCTGCGCCCACGATGCCCCCACCTTTGCCGAGAATAAGGCAACCATCGACCATACCAAGTGTGTGGGCTGTGGGCGGTGCCTCGGCATCTGCTCCACCGATGCCATCCGCGATGCAAGCGACAGCTCCAATGAACGGCTGAATTTTAAGATCGCCGAGTATTCCAAGGCGGTGGTGCAGCATCGTCCCCATTTCCATATCTCGCTGATCTGCGACGTCTCCCCCAACTGCGATTGCCATGCCGAAAACGATGCGGCGATCATCCCCAACGTGGGGATGCTGGCCTCCTTCGATCCGGTGGCGCTGGATCAGGCCTGCGCCGATCTTTGCAATGCTCAGCCTGCCATTGCCAATAGCCAACTCGGCGATAACCTGAAAGGCGCCCCTGCCAAGGGCGACCGCTTTATCCTCAACCACCCCGATACCGATTGGCGCGCTTGCCTTGCCCATGCCGAAAAGATCGGCCTCGGCTCGCGGGAGTATGAGCTTGTTACGTTAAAGGGAACGCGGATTGCAACCTACCTTCGGTAGGTTGCAGCGATATAAATTCCCGATTGGAATTTGCGATATGTTTTGCATACCTCGCCGTAGGCGAGATATTCAAAACGCGATATATCTTCGATGCGATATTCCGCCTTGCGGCGGAGTGAAAAGGGAATTTATATCATATCGCAGCCGTCAGGCTATATCGCATTTGAGCGAAGCGAAAATATATCGCTTTCTTTTAAAATATCTCGCCATAGGCGAGGTCTTTTCAAAGAAAATATCGCTATGGAGGATTTGGTAATGGATAAAAAAACAATTAAAGAGCGCGCGATGGAGTTGACGGTAGAGATCACAATGCTTTGCGATACTATAAAAGGGCGATCTGCATTTACAAGCCAATTGATGAGATCGTGTTCGTCAATTGGTGCAAATACCCACGAGGCGAAATATGCACAAAGTCGAGCGGATTTTGTTAACAAAATGGAGATTGCGTTGAAGGAGTGTTATGAAACCGAGTATTGGTTGGAACTGTTAAATCGGACTCATGCAATAAATGATGACACATTCAAGAAAATGCAAAGTGAATGCGGAGCCATTCGCAGAATGCTGATTTCATCTATTACAACAGCAAAGAAAAACAGATGATTGCAACCTACCTTCGGTAGGTTGCAGCGATATAAATTCCCGATTGGAATTTGCGATATGTTTTGCATACCTCGCCGCAGGCGAGATATTCAAAACGCGATATATCTTCGATGCGATATTCCGCCTTGCGGCGGAGTGAAAAGGAGGAAAAACCGTGTTTTTATTCAAATCCAAAGCCCAGCGGGAGCTGGATTTTATCTTGCAGGAGCTGAAAAACTTTTTGTCTAATAACTATAAGGACGCCGCCCACGACTGCCGCAAAATGCTGGGCGAGAAGGCCGAGGAATATTATCAAGCGGGTAAGCTCTCCAAGCCCCTCTACCGCAAGTATAAGGAGGAGTATCGGAAGTATACCGAGCTGATGAAGGATTATCATCATTAAAAAAACGACCATGGTGCGCGCATCTTGCGCCCATGGTCGTTTTTAATCAGTTGCTCTTTTTGGAGGCTTGGATTTCTTTTACAATCGAGGCAACCGCACCGACTGCGGTGAAGAGATAGCCCATCAGCAGATCATGCGTATAAGCTTCTTCAAACTCGGGATATCGCTCAATGATGGTAAACCAGTTAGAAACACCGTCACCGAAGGAGGCAACGAGCTCTTCGTCATAGAGGACATAGCCACAGACAAACCACTCGGCGAAAAAGACGGCGATTGCAGCCAAAACGGCGGTGATGATCGCACCGGTGACGGAGTGCTCTGCGCCGGAGAACTTGCGGTAAAGGAAGATGCCCAGAGCAACCATGATCAGGCCGGAAAGGCCGGAAACAACGCCGTTAATACCGAAGCCGAAGTAGGCAACGCTGCCCACCAATACGCCGATGATCGAACCGATCAGGCCGAGTGCAACGTTCTCATGCTTCGGAGCGGCGGGCATTCCGTGGGTGTAGTCGTAGGTGGGGGCTTGCTGCTGAGCGGCCACGTCGTCGATGGTCATGTTGGTGTAGTCGCGCACCTGCGGCTCTTGGGGCGGGGTGTAGGTCGGCTGCGCAGGAGCGGCGGAAGCAGCCTGCTGCTGTGCGTAAGCCTCATAGGCCGCCTCGGCTGTTGCGGCAGCAGGGGCTGCGGCAGGTGCGGCAGGTGCGGCAGGAGCCTCATAGGCCGCCTCGGTTGTTGCGGCAGCAGGGGCTGCGGCAGGGGCTGCGGCAGGTGCGGCGGGAGCCGCCTGCGTCGGGGCGGTTACCTGCGTTCCGCAGGAATTGCAGAATCGTACGTTGTCGGGGAGCTGAGCCCCGCAGTTTTTACAAAACATGGGTTAATCCTCCTATTTTTATCTGCTGTTAGCATACCATATATTTTCGTTTTGGTCAAGAACTTATATAAAAAACACCCAAGGTTCTATCTCTGAAAAAGGTTGACAGATTAAGTGGGCGATGATACACTAATTATAAAATTAAAACCGTCTCCTATTCGGATATCATTAAAACATTGTGAGGAGATTAAATGAAATGAGTAAAATTAAAGTTTTAGTTATTGTTGTCATTTTGTTTTTTGTTGGCGTTTTTTCTGTTACTTTGTCTTTTGGGGATTTTTTCTTTACGACAAAATATTATAGAACCGCATTGGAGGCATATAACGCTGATTGCACCTTTAGTCCGGGCTATGGTGATACAGAGGCTGAGAGTACAATCGGTTTTGCGAAACTTGATGAAGGAATCGGCCTTTTTATCGGAGAGTTGGATGAGCATTCATTTGTTATAAATGAAATGGTTTTAAAGGATGGAAAATATGCGTCAAATGGCACCTCATTAATTTATGATTTAAGAGAAGAGTCGGATGGTCAAAGCAAAAATCAAACAGTTACGTCGTCAAAAACGATAAGCTGGGCGGTTCTTTATAGTCAAGCGGAGATCGACGGGTTATCTGATATTGAATCTGTTGAAAGGTATACGCATTCTTCCGGAAACAATATTTATTTAGCAATATATAAAGAAAAACAAAACGAGGGGACGGGTGCGTGATTGTCCAAATCAGACACAGAACGGTCCCCTGTCTGTATGTAATCTGCGTAAGGAGAAAATTATGAAAGACTACATTGGAAATTCTTTGCAAATAAGGGGTGCTGAACGTTACATTCTTGAAGGCGGCAAAGGCGATGGGATGCACTTTGTTTCCGTTCGCAACGGAAAAGGCTTGGAGGCATGGATCTCCCTTGACCGTGCGGGTGATATTTCTCGTCTTAGTTTTATGGGTGACAACATGGGCTATTTCTCGGCTTGTGGCTATGTCGCCCCGCAATATTACGATGGTGTCGGCGCGGGCTTTTTGAAATCTTTTACCGCAGGCTTTTTCACAACCTGCGGCTTGACAGCCGTGGGGTCCCCCTGCGCCGACGACGGCGAAGAACTGCCGCTTCACGGCACTGTTTCACACATCCCCGCCGAGTTGATCGCTCTTGAAGAAAATGAAGAAGGATTGACAGTCAAGTTGAAGGTTATTGATGCCGTTTTGTTTGGAAGAAAGCTCGTAATGAACAGATGTTACTTCTTCTCATATACCGAGAACTCTTTTGCAGTGACGGATACCGTTACAAATGAAGGCGACACGGAGTCTCCCTTTTCGATCTTATACCATTGCAATATGGGCTGGCCCTTACTGAGTGAAAACAGCGATGTGCGGATTCCGAACAGCAAGGTTACCCCCAGAGACGATCATGCAAAAGCATTTGCCGACACCGCTCTGCAAATGGAAACGCCCCAAACACGTTATCAAGAGCGTTGCTATTATTATGATGTGCTTGAAAAGGACGGCCATGCCCGAGCAGGAATTTACAATGATGATATCGGCAAAGGCCTTGTTATGTGCTATGATAAATCCACGTTACCGTACTTTACCGAGTGGAAAATGATGGGCAAACGAGATTATGTTTTGGGCCTTGAGCCGGGCAACTGCACCCCTGACGGCAGAGATGTGCTGCGAAAAAACGGCACGCTCAAATTCCTGCAGCCTGAAGAAAGCTGCACCACAAGCATCACATTTAAATTTTTGACCGAAAAAAACGATTACGAAAAGGCATTTTGAAATTCAGACACAGAACGGTCCCTTGTCTGACGGAAAACAAAAAAACTCCCGATTATATCAAACGATATAATCGGGAGTTTTCCGGACTGTCAAAAAAGGCACCGACCGCAGAAAAATGGGCAAAACCTAAAGTATGCGCCAATATTAACGATTGCAAGGAGAAAGAAAGTCTACTCTTTCTTCTTGTTCATTTTATAAGGAAAAAATCCGCATAGTAATGCGGATTTTGATTGAAATTTTTCTGCTATCCGCCGAAATGACCGCTCAGCGTATCACATACGCGATCGGGATCATTTCGACGAATTCGGCACTCTTTTTTGATCAGTCTCCCAGCGTGTCAAAATAAAAAATAGTTTTTTGACACGCTGAAAAACTCCCGATTATATCAAACGATATAATCGGGAGTTTTCTTTAAATATTAGCCGGTCTGTGCCGTTTTCAACGGCTGCTTAGCCAAGTCTCTTTTCGAAGTCGGCAAGCTCCTTCTTCAGCTCTGCGGGCAGGGTATCGAACTCATCAAACTTGGAGTAGAACTCCTTGATGCCAACGATATCTTCCTTCCACAGATCCTTATCAACGGAGAGCAGGCCCTTCACGGTATCGAGGGTGATATCCTTGAGGCCTTCGATGTTGATATCCTCTGCCTTGGGCAGGTAGCCGATCTCGGTCTCAACAGCGTCTGCCTTGCCGGCGCAACGGTCGAGGATCCACTCCAGAACGCGGAGGTTATCACCGAAGCCGGGCCAGATGAAGTTGCCTTCATCGTCGGTACGGAACCAGTTGACGTTGAAGATCTTGGGAGCATGGGGGATCTTTTTACCCATCTCGATCCAGTGTGCGAAATAGTCGCCCATGTTGTAGCCGCAGAAGGGCAGCATGGCCATGGGATCGCGGCGGACAACACCGACAGCGCCTGCAGCGGCAGCGGTGGTCTCGGAAGCCATGATGGAGCCTACGAACACACCGTGGTTCCAATCGAAGGACTGGTATACCAGCGGAGCGGTCTTGGCGCGGCGGCCGCCGAATACGATGGCATCGATGGGCACACCGTTGGGGTTGTTGAACTCCTTGGAGATGCAGGGGCAGTTCTCGGCGGGAGCGGTGAAGCGGCTGTTGGGATGAGCAGCGCAGGTGCTCTTGTCAGCCTTATTGAACTTGGCGGGATCCCAGGGATCGCCCTTCCAGTCGATGGCGTTTTCAGGCAGCTCCTTGTTGAGGCCTTCCCACCAAACGGTATTGTCGGCAGTATGGCAAACGTTGGTGAAGATGGTATCCTTCATGGTGGAGGCCAGCGCGTTGGGGTTGGACTTGACGTTGGTGCCGGGAGCAACACCGAAGAAGCCGTTCTCGGGGTTCATGGCATAGAGGCGGCCGTCGGGACCGATGCGCAGCCAGGAGATATCGTCGCCGACACACCATACCTTGTAGCCCTTCTTGGCATAAGCCTCGGGGGGGATCAGCATGGCCAGGTTGGTCTTACCGCAGGCAGAGGGGAATGCGGCGCAGATATAGCGAACCTCGCCCTCGGGATTCTCAACACCGAGGATCAGCATATGCTCGGCCATCCAGCCCTCGTTCTTGCCGAGGTAGGAAGCAATACGCAGAGCAAAGCACTTTTTACCCAGCAGAACGTTGCCGCCGTAACCGGAGTACACGGACATAATGGTGTTGTCCTCGGGGAAGTGCATGATATATTTCTTGGAAGCATCCATCTGAGCGCGGGAATGCAGGCCCTTAACGAACTCGCCGTCGCCCAAAGACTCCAGAACCTTTGCGCCGATGCGGGTCATGATATGCATGTTCAGAACAACGTAGATGCTGTCGGTCAGCTCAATACCGATCTTGGAGAAGGGAGAGCCGATAACGCCCATGCTGTAGGGGATAACGTACATGGTCTTGCCTGCCATGGCGCCGTCGAAGAGGCCATACATCATGTCGTAGGCTTCCTTGGGATCCATCCAGTTGTTGGTGGGGCCGGCTTCCTTTCTGGTACGGGCGCAGATAAAGGTGCGGTCCTCAACGCGGGCAACGTCCAGGGGATCGGTGCGATGCAGGTAGCAGCCGGGCAGCTTCTCCTGATCCAGCTTCTCGAGCTCGCCGGTGGAGCAAGCCTCGGCACGCAGCTCCTCGAGCTGGGCCTCGCTGCCATCGATCCAAACGATCTTGGCAGGCTTGGTGATGGCTGCCATCTCGTCGATCCAGGTCAATAATGCTTGGTTCTTGGTAGTCATGGTCACATGATTCCTTTCTATTTTATCAAATTTTTACTAACTAAAATTATATCCTATATTTGTCAATCTTGACAATCCCTATTTTAAATAAAGTTTCGTGAATTATTCGTTCATGTTTTGTGCAAGTTTGTACAGACGCTGTTGATCTTGGGGCGAAAAGGTTTCCGCGCGGGCATTTTCGGGCAATCCTGCCGAGCGAAGCAAGGCTGCCAGCTCCTCCTTGCCGCAATGAAGCAGCTGCTGCATGGCGGGGGATGCGGTGAACATTTTCCGCCGCGCCGCAAAGCTTGCCTGCACGAATTTGATGAACGGCTCCGTCTGCTCGGGGCGCTCGGCGCGCGGGGTCAGCCGCAGCACCGCGCTGTGCACGTGGGGCGCAGGATGGAAGCAATGGGGCGGCACCGTAAAGAGCAGCTCTCCCTCGCAGAAGCTCTGCACCAGCACCGACATGGCACGGTAGCTCTTGCTCCCCGCCGAGGCGAGCAGCCGCTCGGCCACCTCCTGCTGTACCATCAGGATCGCTTCCTCCCAAACAGGCTGCTTTAAAAGCAGCAGCAGGATCTCGGTGGTGATATAATAGGGCAGGTTGCCCACAACGGTAAAGGGCTTGCCCTTGAAGTTTTCCTCGGAAATCCTTGCAAGATCGCAGGTCAGGATATCCTGCCAAAGAAAGCGGTGGTTGGTGTGGGGCACCTGCTCGGCCAGCAGGGGCCTCAGCTTTTGGTCGATCTCCACCGTGACCACCTGCTCTGCCTGCTCGCAAAGCAGGGCGGTCAGCGAGCCGATGCCCGCGCCGATCTCTAAGATGCGGTCGGCCTTCGAGGCTGCCGCGGCGATATCCTCCAAAACGGCGCCGCTGCGCAGAAAGTTTTGCCCTAAGCTTTTGGCGGTGGCCAGCCCGTGGCGGGCCAAGATTTCATTGACTTTGGGATCATTCATAGCTTCGTACCAACCCGATCACCCGCCCCAAAATATCGCAGGCGGGGGTGTAGATGGGTTCCATGGTTTTGTTTTCGGGCTGCAGGCGAATGCGCCCCTGCTCGCGGTAGACCCGCTTGACGGTGGCGGCATCCTCCAGCCAAACAGCGGCGATCTCGCCGTCCGAAACGGTGGCGGTCTGCTCTAAAAGAAGGGTATCGCCGGGCAGAATGCCCGCTTCGATCATGCTCTCGCCCCGCACCTTGAGGGCAAAAAGGGTTCTCCCCCTCGCCACCGCGGGGTCAATGGGCAGATAGCCCTCGATGTGCTCCTCCGCCATCAGCGGACGCCCCGCGGCAATGGTGCCGAGGATGGGTACGCTCCCTTCCTCCCCGCCCACCAAACGGCGGCGGTTGCGGTCGTCCCGCTCGATCATGCCTGCGGCTTCCAGCCGATCCAAGATCGCCTGCGCCAGGCTGGTGGAGGAAAGCTTCAGCTCGGCCTGCAGCTCCCGCACCGTCGGCAGGCGGCCGTAGGCCTGCAGGTAGCCGCGCAGATAGCGGTAGGCCGCCCGATCCCGATCACGGGTGGCGGCGGTTTGTTGATCCTTCTGCATGGCTTAACCGATGAATTCGAAGGTGTCCACCATCTTGTTGAAGTGGGTCAAAAAGTAGCTGTAGCTGCTGAAATCGCCGGCATAGGTCACAATGTAGATGTAGTCGTCCTTGCGGGCGATAATATTGAGGAACCGCATCTGGCTGGGATCCTCCTCCTTGCCGTCGGTCAGCTCGTAAACCAAGCGGTAGGCATCTTCGCCGCCCAGCTTGGTCTTGCCTTCCTCTACCATCGTGTAGTGCTTCAGCTTTTCCAGCTGGGTGCGGTGTGCCTTGGCAAAGCTGTCGAAGCCGTCCTCCTTGCCGTCTACCTCTACACGGGCGATCGAAACCGCTTCCTTATACTCGTCGCTGTAGCCCTCCTGCGGCGCATCGAATTTCACAACCTTGCTTTCCATATCCGCAATGTACCCCCAGGATTTGGGGAATTCCATCGCAAAGCCCAGCGGGGTGGAGCGGAACAGCTTATAGTTCTCCTGAGAGCCGTCGAGCACCTCGTAGTCGGTGTCGCTGCAGCCGCCAAAGGAGAAGAGAATGCAAAAAATGCCGATCACGGCGATCATTTTTTTCAACATGGTGGTTTCCTCCGAAAAGTTTACATACATAATAGCATTATAACACAGAAATTGACATTTTACAATACGTCGTTGTTCACAAATTATATATTGACTTTTACTGCGGTGTGCCTATATAATATAGGTACATTTTAAATAAAAGGAACAATGCAATGAGTAAGAAAACGAAATATACCAGCATCGGCGGCAGCGCCCTGATCGAGGGCGTGATGATGCGGGGCAACGATCGCATGGCGATCGCCCTCCGCCGCAACGACGGCTCCATCCAGCTGAAGGTGGAGGCGTTGGAGAATAAGGCCAAATGGTATGGCAAGGTGCCCATCCTGCGGGGCATCGTCACCTTCATCCTTTCGATGATGACCAGCTATAAGAGCCTGATGTACTCCGCCGACGTTTCGATGGAGGGGCTGGAGGAGCCCGAGAATCCCTCCAAGGTGGATAAGTTTTTGGATAAGCTGCTGGGCAAGGCGGGCATGGCGATCATCGGTGTGGTGGCCATGGTCTTGGGCGTGGCGCTGGCGCTGCTGCTCTTTATGTACCTGCCCTCGCTGGTCACCAACTGGCTGATGAAGGATTGGCATCCCGCGCTGAAGGCGGTGATCGAGGGGCTGATGAAGATTTTGATCTTCCTCGGCTATATCTCCCTTACCTCGCTGATGTCGGATATGCGGCGGGTGTATCAGTATCACGGCGGCGAGCATAAGTCTATCTTCTGCTTCGAGGCCAAGCGGGAGCTCAACCCCGAAAATGCCATGGCCTGCAAGCGGTTCCATCCCCGCTGCGGCACCTCTTTTATTCTGCTCACGCTGATTTTGAGCATCGTTATTTCGATGTTCATTCCCTGGGGCAGCCATATGATCGTGCGGGCGCTGCTGAAGCTTTGCTTCATCCCCGCCATCATGGGCTTGGCCTATGAATTCATCCGCTATGCGGGCAAGCATGATAATATCGTAACCAAGATCTTCTCGGCACCCGGCCTGTGGTTCCAGCGGATCACCACCCGTGAGCCGGACGAAAAGCAGATCGCCGTTGCGCTGGTTGCCCTCAAGGGCGTTTTGAACGATTATCCCTTGGATAAGGAGATCATTGTGGACGAAGAAGGAAACTACCTGAAGGATAAAGAAGAAAAGGAAGAACATGAGAGCGAAGCTTAAGGATATGCTCCGTCAGGGCGAGATCGTTCTGAAGGAGCGCGGAATTGAAGATTATCGAAACGATGCTTTCTGCCTGCTGAATAAGCAGTTCGGCTGCAGCCGTGCCGACATTCTGCTGAAGGGCGAGGAGGACTATGCCGACGATGCGGTGCTGGCCTATTGGCAGGATATCCGCGCCCGCGGCGACCGCAAGCCTCTCCAGCATCTGCTGGGGAGCTGGGAGTTTATGGGCCTGCCCTTTATGGTCAATCCCAACGTGCTGATCCCCCGCCCCGAAACCGAATGGCTGGTGGAGCAGGTGGTGGAGCGCTATCAAGGCAAGCCGATCCGTGTATTGGATCTCTGCACCGGCAGCGGCTGTATCGGGATCGCCATTAAAAAGAACCTGCCCGAGGCCGAGGTGATGCTGGTCGATGTCAGTGAGCTGGCGCTGGGCGTTGCCAAGCAAAACGCCAAGTCGCTGGAGGCGGAGGTCAAGATCGAAAAATGGGATATTCTGCAGGGTGTGCCCTTCTTTTTGGAGAAGGAGCGGTTCGACGTGATCGTCAGCAACCCGCCCTATATCAAAACCTCCGACCTTTCCACCCTCCAGCCGGAGGTGCAGCAGGAGCCGGAGCTCGCCCTCGACGGCGGCAACGACGGCCTGCTCTACTACCGTGCGCTGGCTAAGGATTGGTCCGCTCTGCTCAAGGAGGGCGGCGAGATGCTGGTGGAGGCGGGCGAGGATACCGCCGCAGGCGCGCGGGAGATCTTTGCCGAAGGCTTCCCCAATGCTACGCTGCATCAGGATCTCTCCGGGCTGCCCCGCTACGTTACCTTTCATCGATAACGCTAAGAATCCCGCAACTTTACGTTGCGGGATTTTTGCGCTTATATAAATAAAAGATGTAAAATTTTTTCCAATCACAAAAAATTTATTGACAAAGCGCCGGAAAAAATGTATAATGATTACAGTTTGTAACTATTTTGTAACCATTTTGAAAGGAGGTGCGCTTTTTGCAAGGAGTTTGGAAGCAGATATCCAAAGCAACGGTGACCATGCTGCTGGGCTTGCTGCGGTTTTTGGTGATCATCGGGATCTTAACGGCGAAGCTGTTGCGAACGCTGGCAGTGGGCTTCTGCAGCTTTACCATGAAGGTTGGTTCTGCGGTGGAGCTGTTTGTTGTGCGGGCGTTTAATCGAACCGTTTGGCCGACGCTGCGCGTTGCGAGAAGGTGCACCCCCGTTAATTTGTTCAATCTGATCTGTACGCTGGGTGAGCGGGTGATGGCGGCCTCGGTTTGGCTGTATCGCAATACGGTTCGATTTTTGGTTTGGTTCGCCCATAGCGTGGTGAATGATTTTTGCTATTGGGCGCCGGCCTTCGGGCTGATCGCCGTGATTGCCGTCGGGCTGTTCTTCCGCACCCATACTATTGCGCTGCGGGTCACCATCGACGGTGCAACCGTTACCTACGTGAATGATGAGCAGGAGTTCGCCTCTGCGGTTACCGCGGTGGAGGAGGAGCTGGCCGAAAAGCTCAATCAGAACTATTGCATGTATACCGCGCCGGAATATCATTTCGTTTTGGTCAATCGGAATCAGATGGTGGATGAGGATAGCCTGCATGCGCTGGTTTACCGTGCCGTTACCGAGGAGATCGGTCATCACTACGGCCTGTACGTGGACGGCGAGTTTGTCGCCGCCGCCGAGGAGCGGGAGACCATCGAAACGGTGCTCACCGAGCTGAAGGCTCCCTACGAGACCGATGAAGAGAATACCCGCGTAGAGTTCGTTAAGAACGTGGAGGTGCGTACCGGTCTGTACGGCCCCGAATCGATGATCAGCGAAGCGGATCTGCGTGCCATGCTGGATGGCTCCACCGATCCGATTTACTATGTGATCGAAGAGGATGATCTGCTCAGCAAGATCGTCAAAAAGACCGGTGTGGATAAGGAAACCATCTACGCCCTGAATCCCGGCCTGAACGAGCGGCGGCTGATCCCCGGCCGAAAGCTGATGATCGCCGCGCCTCAATCCTATCTCGGCATCAAGATGGTTAAAACCATCGAGTATGATGAGGAGATCGGCTTCAATACCGTTCGAATCAAGGACGATTCCCTCTATTCCAACGAAACCAAGGTCAAAACCGCCGGTAAGAAGGGCGAGAAGCACATCGTTGCCGAGGTGACCTACGTGGATAACATCAAGACCTCCGAGGTCATTCTTTCCTCCGAGATCACCCGCCAGCCTGTTACCAAGGAGATCTACGTGGGCACCAAGAAGCGCCCCACCTCCCATTCCTCGCTGGCAGGCACCGGCAACTATATCCGTCCCGTCAGCGGTGGCTATATCTCCTGCGGCTGGTATGGCTATCGCGGCCATAAGGCCATCGACTTTTCCTATCGGAGCGGCGCCTATGGCAAGCCGGTTTATGCAACCGCAAGCGGCACCGTCATCGGTGCAAGCAGGAGCGGCGGCTACGGCAAGCTGATCAAGGTGCAGCATGGTAACGGCGTGGTCAGCTATTATGCCCACCTGAGCGAGTTTACGGTCTCGGTCGGCCAGAAGGTCAGCCAGGGCCAGCAGATCGGGCGAATCGGATCAACGGGTAACAGTACCGGGCCGCATCTTCACTTTGAAATTAGGATCAACGGAACGCACGTCAACCCGCTAAATTATATTTAAGAAAAAACTCGGCTGCTGCGGCAGCCGAGTTTTGATTTTCATGCCGCGAAGCGGCAATTCAGGATGTAAGCCCTGCCAATCGTAAGTCGGTTAAATTTTATGGTTGCATGGGGATTTTCTCTATGTTATAATATAAAATAATGAGGTTTTAAGAAAAGGAGGTCGCGGTATGCCTGACTTTTTAGGCGGCAGCGTCATCATGCGAGCCTGCAGCCGTTTAGGCAAGCGGATCGGCAAAACCGCGCAGGTGAGCCTGCTCTTCGGCAGGCGCAAAAAGCGCGATTACGGCTCTCATTCCAAGCTGGTAGCGGCGATGAACCGAGTGCATCCTGCCGAGGCGGTGGTTACCGCCATGGGGCAGAGCGGGTTGTTCGGTTGGCTGTACCGTTATTGGGGGCGGCTGGCAAGCAGCTCGGTATCGGCGTTGCTTTGGCTGCTTACGCCCTTTTTGGGCTTGCTCACCGCCAGCATGGCGGTGGCGGGTCGGTGGATGGCGGCGGGTGCGCTGCTTTTGGCGCTGGGCGCGGCATTTTTGATCTTCTTTGGCGGCGGTTCGCTCGCCGATTGGCTGGGCAGCTCGCTGGCGGGTCGGTGGATCGGTAAATATTGCCGCTTTCCTGCGGCGGAGCAAAGCCGCTCGCTGCGTTGGTACCTTGGCGTTTGCGGTCTGATCGGCGGCGGAATCGGCTGGGTGCTGGGCGTTAAGCTGGCGGTGGTTGCCGCCGTTGGTTTGGCGGGCTTTCCCATCCTCTTTGCGATCCCCACCCATTGGATGGTCTGCCTCCTCTGCCTGACGCTTCCCCTGACCGGGACAAGCATCTGCTGGGCGCTGAGCTTCGTGATCGTGGTGTTGTATTTCTTCGGCCGTGCCTTCCGCGGAGAGCGGGGAAAAAAGGTAGATACCGTTGATCTGCTGCTGCTGATCTTCCCGCTGCTTTGCGTGGTCTCCACAGTTTTTTCCTTTGCGGTTGTCGATTCGGCTAAGGTTTCGGCCATGTGGCTGGGGCTGTTTGCCTGCGTCTTCTTCATCCGTCGGGCGGTCAATACCAAGCGGCGGCTGATGGCGGTGCTGGGTGCGCTGACGGTCGGTGCGGTGCTGAGCGGTGTCGTTGGCTTATATCAATACCTTTCCGGTGCGGTGGATACCACCTGGACCGATACCAGTATGTTCGAGGAGCTGGAGCTGCGGGTGTACAGCACCTTTGCCAACCCCAACGTCTACGGTGAATTTCTGCTGCTGATGATCCCCCTCACTGCGGCGCTGGCGATGTACGCCAACGGTAAAAAGCGGTGGCTGTTGGTGGGGGTCAATGCCCTGCTGCTGGTCAATCTGGTGCTCACCTATTCCCGCGGCTGCTACGTCGGCATTCTGATCACCGCCCTGATCTATCTCTGGAATTTCAGTAAGAAGTGGCTTTCGGCGTTGCTGGTGCTGGGTGTTCCGCTGGCGCTGCTGCTGATGCCCGCCAGCGTGGTCGAGCGCATCATGAGCATCGGCAATATGGCCGACCGCTCCACCTCCTATCGGATGATGATCTATATCGGAACGCTGCTGATGCTGGCCCATCATTGGCTGGGCGGTGTCGGTATCGGGGAGCTGGCCTATAATGCCATCTACCCCTATTATGCGCTCACCGGTATTATCGCGCCCCATTCCCATAGCCTCTTTTTCCAATCGGTGGTTTCCTTCGGAATTGTCGGATTGATCTGGCTGCTGCTGATGTGGTGGGTCTATCAACGCCGCACCAAGCGGACGCAGCTTCGGATGGAGCGGCGGGATCGCCTGCTGATGATCGGCTTTAATGCCGTTTTTTGGGGCATGATGCTGCAAAGTGCATTTGATTATACGTGGTACAACTATCGGGTGTTCCAGCTCTTCTGGATCGTCTTCGTGCTGGGCATTGCCGCAGCCGAGGTGCTCACCCCCAAAAAGGAGGAAAAACGATGAATAAACGGAAATTCACCTGGCTGGATGGCGTTGTGATCGGCGTTTTGGTGCTGGCAGTCGCTGTGGTCGGGGTTTGGTATTTTAATCGTGGCGGCGATGCGCCCGCCGCAGAGCTTAAGGACTATCGCATTACCCTGCAGGCGGTGCAGCTGGCCGATGAGGTTGGTGAATGCTATGCAGAGGGCGAAACCCTCTATTTCCAGAATCGGGTCGGGGTGCTCGGTACCATCGAAACCGTCGACCGAGAGGCAAGAAATAAAGAGGTCGAAAAATTTAATGCAACGACCGGCGAGTTCGTTGTTTATGAGGATCCCAACCAAAAGCTGATCCGAATGACGGTTTTGGCGCAGGGTACGATGGAAAACGGTGTCATTACCGTGGGTGGCGAGGAGCTGAATATCGGCAAAACCCTCTATCCGCAAACCGACCGTGCCCGCTCCACCATGCTGATTTGGGATATTGAGGAGGTGGCGAAATGAAGCTGATCGATGAAAAGGGAAGATTGTTCGGTAAGATCAATTTGTTCGATCTGCTGGTGGTGCTGCTGGTTGTCGGCGGAATCGCCGCCATTTCATTGCGGATGCTTACCGCCTCCAAGCAAGACGTTCAAACCCAAAAGGCAACCTATACGCTGGAGATCGTCGGCGTGCAGGAGTTTGCTTGGGATGCCTATAAGAAGGGCGATCAGATCTATGAGAACGGCGCCCTGCTCGGCACTTTGAAGGCCGATGGCGAGCTGCAGCCCTATAAGACGACCGAGCTTTGCGCCGACGGAACCGAAAAGGAAGTAGAGCATAAGCTCATGAAAAACGTTATTTTAGTGCTGGAAACCGATCAGTTCCGCAGCGACGGCGGCTATTATATCGGCACCAGTGAGATGCTCAACGGAACCAGCCACGTCGTCGGAAACGGAAAGATCGCTTGCAATGCAACGGTGATCGATATTAAAATCGAACAGTAAAAAATGAGGCAAGGGAGTCCCTTGCCTCATTTTTTTTTAACATTCCATTTGCTTGCCGAGAAAGAGGGCACCCGCCGAGAGCAGCTTTTCCTCGGCGGCGGCAGGCCGCCGCTCGGTGTTCTCCAAAAGACCGATCATGCCGATGATGTCGCCGCCGGCGAGGATCGGCGCCGAGGCAACCACCTTGAGGCGGTCGCTGTCCCGCAGCAGATGGTAGGGCGCGTTGTCGCTGTCCGAAAGGAAGCTGCGCCGCCCCGCGATCACCTCTTCGCAGCCCGCGCTTAAGGGCTTGTCGAGCGCATCCCGCTTGCCGTTGCCGGAAAAGGCGATCACCGTGTCGCGGTCGGTGATGGCGCAGGGAAATCCGCTCACCGCGTTGAGGGTTGCGGCATACTCCGCCGCAAAGGTCGAAAGCTCGCTGATCGGCGAGTATTTTTTGAAAACGACCTCCCCATCCTTGCCGGTAAAGATCTCCAGCGGATCTCCCTCACGAATTCGCATGGTTCTTCTTATTTCTTTCGGGATAACGACTCTCCCCAAATCGTCTATGCGGCGTACAATACCTGTTGCCTTCATATATAAAATCTCCTTGCTTTACAAATTTGTACTGTTAGTATCTGTAAAACAAGGAGATTTATACTTATTTAAAAGTTTATTTCCCAAGCATTTTTCTATATTCACCGGGTGGCATGCCAAAATTCTTTTTGAAAAACGCATTGAAATAATATTCATTATTGAAATTCATTATTTCGCTGATTTGTTTTAATGAAAACGAATCATCCGCAAGCATTTTTTCAATTTTTGCGATACGACCGTTAATAATATATTCTCCCGGAGAAACACCCTCAAACCTATTGAAAATACGTGTCAGTTGTTTGGTGCTCAAATAACAGTATTCCGATACTTCCTCAACACTCGGTGCCATTTCAATATTATCATCAATATATCGTTTAGCCAAAGAAACAACCACGTTTTCATTTTGTTTTTTTGTGCTTTTCTTTTCTTCCCATCCCGATAGTCTAAAAGCAAAAACAAGAATTTCCAATATGTTATTTTCTATAAGTGTAGTGGAAATTTCCTTTTTGAGTAATGCCTCATTATAGATATAATCAAAATTGCCGAGAATTCTATCATTTATTGTGCCCAAAAAGCAATCTTGTGATTTCTCGC
>JAFQKO010000116.1 GCA_017396865.1 Clostridia bacterium
GCCGCCGAACAGTTCGTTATATTCGGGAGTGCGCGGATGGCGGGCGATCCGCAGTTTCATGACGAAATCGTCCATCAGCTCCTGCGCGCCCTCCTCGGTGAGGGTGCCGTTTGCAAGATCCCGCTCGATATAAATATCAAAGAAGGTGCTGACCCGACCCAGCGACATGGCGGCGCCGTTTTGCTCCTTAATGGCGGCCAGATAGGCAAAATAGGTCCATTGGATCGCCTCGCGGGCGTTTTCGGCAGGCGCGCTGATATCACAACCGTACATCGCCGCCATCTCCTTCATGAAGCCCAAAAAGGTGATCTGCTGAAACAGCTCCTCCGACTGGCGAGCCTTATCCACCTCGAAATTACCCTCGGCAAGGGCTGCCTTATCCTTTTGCTTTTCGGCGATCAGCCGATCAACACCATACAGCGCCACCCGCCGATAATCGCCGATAATACGGCCACGGCCGTAGGCATCGGGCAGACCGGTGATAACGTGGCATTTGCGGGCCTTACGCATTTCCTCGGTATAAACACGGAAGACACCGTCGTTATGGGTAGTGCGGAATTTGAATTCATCCTCCACCTTATCGCTCAGGCGATAGCCATAGGCGGCGCAGGCCTGCCGCGCCATACGGATGCCGCCGAAGGGATTCACGCCCCGCTTCAAGGGGCTATCGGTCTGCATACCGACGATCAGTTCCTTTTCCTTCTCGATATAGCCGGGGGCATAGCTGGTCAGGGAGGAGACCGTATCGGTATCCACGTCCAGCACACCGCCGCGCTGCTGCTCTAACTTAAAGAGCTCCCGCACCTTGCCCATCAGCTCCTCGGTGCGGGCAGTAGCGCCGCAGAGAAAATCCGCATCGCCGGTATATTCCCGATAATTGGTTTGGATAAAATCGCGCACATTGATCTCATCCTGCCATACTCCTGCTTTAAAACCGTTCCATTGATTCATAATGTTGACCTTCCTTTCTTTGCTTGGTCTGCTCAATAAAAAATGGGCAAGACCAGCATGCTGATCTTGCCCAGACGGTCGGCATTATAACCTCCACACTCCCCCGCGGTTCACCGCGAAATCCGTCAGTCATGTGGTACATCCTTATTGTACAATGAAAAACAAAATTTGTCAATCAAACAGTTGCACAAAAATCGACCGAAGTTTTATTCAAACATCATATATTCCATATAATTTTCCGCAAAAGCGGGGTTTGCGGCCAGCTCCAGCAGGGTTGCCTCTTTGGCAAGGCGCACACTCTCTGCCCGCAAATCGGGATTCAGAAGCAGCATGGCCGCACCCTGCAGGGCAGCATTGCCCAAAACCTCCACCCGCTCCACGGCATCGGGCGGCAATAGCCCGATCTTGGCCGCATTCTGCAGATCCAGATAGGCGCCGAAGCCGCCCGCCACGCAAAGGCGAGAAAGCTCCTTTGCGGCAAGGCCGCAAGCAGACAGCGCCGTTTCCATCCCTGCGCGGATGGCGCTTTTGGCAAGCTGAACGGCACGGATATCCTCGGCTTTAATGATCACGGGCGAGAGCAGTTCCACGTCCTCCTCCAGATAGCCCGTTTCATCCAGGGTTTCATTTTCCAGCAGGCAGGCGATGGCATCCACCAAGCCGCTGCCGCAGATGCCCTTGGGGGCTTGATCGCCGATGACACGGTAGAAAAGGGCATCCTCCTCCAACCAAACGCGGTCAATAGCGCCGCTTTCGCCCCGCATCCCCATCGAGATGCCCGCGCCCTCAAAGGCAGGGCCTGCGGCGGTGGAGCAAACGGTCAGCTTGCCCTCATGCCACAAGGCGATCTCGCCGTTGGTGCCGATATCCACTAAAAGGGCGGCACTTTCCCCTGCGCAAAGATCGGAGGCCAGCAGGGCACAAACCGTATCGGCGCCCACAAAGGCGGAAACGCAGGGCGGCAGATAAACTTCCACCTGCGAAGAAAGGCTTTTGAGTCCCAATTCTGCGGCGGTCAGCGTTTCGCCAAACAGCCGTTTGGCGAGGAACGGAGCTCGCGCCAACGGATCGGGATCGGTTTGGGTTAGCAGATGGAGCATCACCGTATTCCCTGTGATTACCACCCGCTCAATTTCTTCGGGTTGATTGGTCAATTCTGCCAACAAGGCATCAATCGCCGTACAGATCAGCGCGGCAAGCCGTTCCCCTTCCCCGGCCAGCGCCGCTTCGATGCGAGAGACCACGTCCGCCCCGCAGACCGATTGCGGATTCAGCGCCGTTGCCTTGGCCAGCAGCTTGCCCTCGGCATCATAAAGCACGGCGGCAAGGGTCGTGGTTCCGATATCAACGGCAGCGCCGTATTTTTGAAAATCGGGACGGATCGACATATTTTGCAGATTGCCGTCTACCGCGATCTGCGCCGCATGGTGCTGTTCGGGCAGTGCAACGGTACATGCACCCAGCGCCTTGGTGCAGCAAGCAAGCCGCACACCCGCACGCAATTCTTCAGCCGTCAGCAGTTTTTGCTCCTCGGCGGTGACGGGCGAGAGCGCACCGCTTGCAAACACCTTGCATTTACCGCATTTTCCGTGGCCGCCGCAGGGGCGCTCCGGTTCCACCAACGCCGAAAGCTCGGTGCCATAGGCAACCGAGCGTTTCGTTCCGTTTAAAATTACTTCAATTTGATTCATCATTCAAAAAAGACCGCTCCGAAATAGGTGACGGTATCGGCACCGTTGATATACTTCATTCCTGCAAGCTGTGCAAGCTTGGAAACGTTAACCCCATGGGCCTCCAACGAGGCGATCGCCCGATCGGGGAAGCGGCAGGGCTCATTGCTATGCTTGGCACAGGGCGAGCAGACCTTACAGCCGCCCGCACCGAGATGCAGCCCTTCGGGGATCTCCTTGCGCAGCTTTTGCACCAGCTCGTTATGGCGGCGGCCTGCCTCCATCATTCCCTCAAAATCGAAGCTATCCTCCAAGGGAAAGATGGTTTGATAGACCAATGCCGAGCGATAGGAGCGCAGTTTTTCCATCAGCGCGTCGATCTCGCCGATATCCGGCGGGCAGGTCCAGCAGCGGCCGTACATCCCGCAGGCATTGGAGGCGCAAAGCTCACGGAACTTTGCCTCCAGCTCGATCTCATCCACCGCCACAATGGCGGCATTTTTCGCACCGAACGCAAGAGCGGTTTCCACGTAATTATTCATAGAATTTTTTTACCGTTTCAAAGAAGGTGTCCAGATTCGTCCAAGGGGTTTGGGGCGGGATATCGCAGCCGGAGGAAACGACAAAATTCGCATATCCGCTGCAGGCCTCCAGCACACCGCGGGTGGCGGCTTCCACCTGCTCCGCCGCACCCATCCGCAGAACACCTGCGGGATCGACGTTGCCCATTACGATGACGTCGGCAGGGGCTTTCTTCAGCATCTCTGCCAGATCGATGGAGTTGCCGAAATGGTAGGCGGCCGCACCGATACCAAAGATCGAATCGGTCATGGCGAGAACGTTATCGCCGCAGTTATGATAAACCAATGCAAAATCATCGTCCTGAACGGCATCGACGATCTCCTTAACATAGGGGGCAGAGAATTCCGCCTCCAGCGAAGGAGAAAGCAGGCCGGCAACCGGCTCGGCCATCATCACACCGTCGGCTCCCGCTTCCTTATAGGCCTTGGCGTAGGCGATCAGAAAATCGGTACATTTACGGAGCACCAGATGCACCATATCGGGATCATCATAGCAATCCATCATGATCTCCGAAACGTCCAGCAGGCGGGCGGCCAACGAGAAGGGGCCGATAATACCTGCGAACACAGGGCGGTCGTTGATCAGTTTCGCCGCCTTACGGATGGAATCCACATACAGACCCGAACGCGCCGCGCCGACAGCGGGCACCTCCAGCGCCTCTGCTTCCTCCATATCATTGATCAGCCGACCGGTAACGGTGGGGACTTCATCATCGGAAAAGCGCACCTGCGCGCCGAAGCATTCTGCCTCCACCGAAAGATCCATCAGGCTGACCGAGGCCGCGGAATCTGTTTTTTCAGCGATCATCTGCATACCCTTGGCCTGCAGATCGCTATCCCCGATCAACTCCCGCACCGAAACGTTCAGCAGGCTGATGCTCGGAAAGGAAAGAATCGGCAATGCTTTTTTCATTTGGGGCAATTCCTTGACCCATGCTTTCATATTCTTCATCTTAATTATTCTCCGTAATAATGATCTAACACCTCGGCGACCGTATCCGCCCAAACGATCAGATTTTCGGGACGGTGGGAAACGGTGCTGATATCCTTCAGCACAAACTCGACGGGACAGCCATACTTTTGGCAGACCCGAACGGTTTTTTCCGTTTCCTCGCGAATCACCTTGGGGTCGGTTTGCATCGCCACGTTGGCGGGATTCGGCTTTCGGGCATAAACGTAGTTTTTGCCGATCGCCTCGGCACTCATCTCCTCATCCGACCAAGGAGAAACGCCGATCTTACGCAGATTGGGAAGCTTTTTAACCGCATCCATTCTGCGATCCAGCGGCTCGCAACAGCCGTAGTAGGAATACCCGAACCGCTCGGCCAGCGGGATCATATAATCAATATCAAATTCCTCCAACATGGCGGGAGAGACCTCCGAGAAGCATTGGGCCATTCCGCGGAACCAGGTGGCCTTTAAGCCGCTCTCCCCCAAGCCCGAAACGTAGCCGGGGGTGCAGTGCAGGGTGGTGGGATCGGGATCCACCAGCCCGTTGGCTTCAATGAAATCCAGCTCTGCCACCGCCGCATCAAAATACTTTTTGCGGATATTATGCAGATGCTCGGGACGGTCGTAGAGATCAAACAGAATCGGCTCGACACCGCGCAGCCGCGCGATCCGATCCCACGGCGCATGGTAATAGGGCCCGTTTCCGCTCAATACCACCGGCATGGAATCGCCCAAAAGATCAGTATAATACGCCATTTTTTCCTCATCCTTATCGGGGCGCAGGGTGAACTGCGGAATCTGCATCCGCTCGACCACCGCTTCGCTCTCCAGCACGTCGGCATACTGATGGGAGACGATGTTGTTCTGATCGTCGGTGCGCAGAATGTTTTCCTCTGCTTCAATGCCAAAGCCTGTGGAATCATAGGCACGGCGCACCTTATAGCAGGGCTCGAAGATGGCATCGCACCGAAAATGCTTCTCACGAAACAGCGCCGTGCGAAGATAAAGCTCCAGCTTTCTTGCCCGCTCATCCTCGCAAAGGCAGGTCAGCTCATCGTTGATATTCATCTGATACCAAGGAATCTCATCCATCAGCACCGGCGGGCGCACGATCTTCAGATCGTTGGTAGCCCGCATCCGCGCGACGGCTTTTTGTTGCTTTTCGGAGCAGGCAATCTCCATATAGCGCTTCGCCAACTCCCGAATGATGATTTGATCTTGATTCATTTTTTATTCCTCAATAGCGGCCCAGCTTTTTGGCAAGCTCGGTGATCTCCTTCATATTCTGATAAGAAACCGAGTTGGGGATGGAGTGGTCGGAGGCGAAGATATAGCCGCCGCCCTCCTTCATAATGGGGATGATCCGCTCCATCTCGGCCTTCACCAAATCGAGATCATCCCAAAGCTGGGCATTGATATCGCCGCGGAAGGCAAGCTTATCGCCGTAGAGCTGCTTAAGGAGCGCAGGATTCATACCAGCCTTGACCTCCAGAGGATTGAGCATATCGACGCCGGTTTCCAAAATATCCGGCAGCAGCTTTTCGATGCAGCCGCAGGAATGAAGCTCGGCGACCAGCCCACGCTCATGGGCCCAATCCACGACCCGCTTATGATAGGGCTTCAACAGCTCGCGATAGAGGTCGGGCGAGAAGAACGAGGTGCCCTTATAGCCCATATCATCGTACCACTTGATGCCATCGAACTCATAGCCGGCGTCCAAGATCCGCTGGCAGAGATCCAACGAGGTGGTGAGGTAGGTTTCAAACATATCGGTGACCCATTCCGGCTCTTCATACATACCGATCAACACGTTCTCGGTACCTGCCATATGGGAATGAGACACATCGAAGCCAAACCAGACCACCAGCTGCAGGAAATCACCCCGCGCCTTCCACAAGGGATAGTTTTCCTTTAAGTAGTCCCAGGGGATGCGGTCCTCATGGTATTCCAGCATCCGCTTTTTGGCTTCTTCCCATTTTTCGGAGGAATCATAATAATGATTCAACGTTTCGGGAGTAGAATCCAGCGCATTAAAGACCTTTTCGGTCACGCCCCATTTGGTGGTGCGGATACTGTAGCGATCGGTCTTTTCCAACACCCGCTGCTCGAAGCGGGGGGAATTATCGGGATGAATGCTGATCACACGGTCAAAGCCGAAATGATCATGCCAATCCATACCTGCAGGCAAGCCCTCTTTATACCAACGCGCAAGGGTGCCCCTCCAGGGCTTATCGACCATGGGAACACGGTCGACCTCCTGATGGCGATAGGCGCGCAAAATCCGTTCTCTTGCAGTTAATTCCATAGTTTTATCCTCATTTAGACCATTTCAAGATGTTCTCATACATTCTCTTGGCGTCATCCCCGCTCTTAAATCTCGTAGAGATATACAAGCCTGCGGGATCAACTGTCTTGATCAGTTTTTCTGCGCCCGCCTCATCGGCATCCAGAAGGCCGCGGCGCAGGATCAGCAGTTTATTCTTATCCTGAATCTTACGGTAGATCGGGAACCACTTTTCATCCCATTCGGGAGCTTCGCCCGCACCGGGTGCCCATTGGATGCCCATCAGGCCGGGGATCTCCAGAATCATATCCAGATGGGGCAGTTCGCCCACACCGTCGAGATGGTAAATGGGGCGCTCCACGTACTGCGCCAGCTCGGTCAGATCATCGAGAACAAATTCTCTGAAGTGGTCGGGAGAAAGCATATAGCTGAAA
>JAFQKO010000117.1 GCA_017396865.1 Clostridia bacterium
ACCCAAATGGTTTGGGTGGTGCCATCCCCCTTTCCGAGCAGGTACCCAAATGATTTGGGTGGTAGCGCCACTTTTCCATGCAGGTACCCAAATGATTTGGGTGGTAGTGCCACTTTTCCAAGCAGGTACCCAAATGGTTTGGGTGACGTTGCCCTCTGTTGCCGAGCGGGTACCCAAATGATTTGGGTGGTACGTTCCCTTTACCGAGCAGGTACCCAAATGGTTTGGGTGGTGCTGCTCCCTTTTTTCGAGCGGGTACCCAAATGGTTTGGGTGGTACGTTCCCTTTTCCGAGCAGCTACCCAAATGATTTGGGTGGTGCTATCCCCATTTGCGTGCAAGTACCCAAATGGTTTGGGTGGTACTATCCCCATTTGCGTGCAAGTACCCAAATGGTTTGGGTGGTACCATCCCCTTTTCCGTGCAGGTACCCAAATGGTTTGGGTGGTGCCGCCCCTTTTCTCGAGCAGGTACCCAAATGATTTGGGTGGTACCATCCCCTTTTCTCGAGCAGGTACCCAAATGATTTTTAAAAATTGCTCAAATAATGATTGAACTTTTACGGCCAACCTGCTATGATATTATTAGTAAAGTGAGGGGATTAAGATGAGAAGAGACAAAATCATTGCACGGCGCTTACGCCAGCTGCGGCTCGCAAAGGGCGTATCTCAAAATAAAATGAGCACCGACCTACATTTAGCCGAGAGCTACATATACAACATTGAGGCCGGCTACGCCTATCCCTCGATGACGCATTTTTTTGCCATATGCGAGTATTTAGACATTCTCCCCTACGAGTTCATGAAATTTGAGCCGGGGGTCACTTCCAAAGAGGATGAGCTTTTAGATGCAGTACAAGGCCTGACCTACCCTGAGATCGACAAGCTGATCGCCATCGCAAAGGAAATCCAACAAACAAAGACTGATTAAAAAAGAGGGCCGAATCCGTTCTCGTCGGCGTACATAGGTACGGTAGAGGGCGGATCGGCGGATAGCAGAAAAATTCCAATCAAAATCCGCATCACCATGCGGATTTTTTCCTTATAAAAAGAACGAGGAGAAAGAGTAGGTGTTTCTTTCTCCTTGCAATCTTTAATATTGGTACATACCTCAGTTTTTACCCATTTTTCTGCGGTCGGTGCCTTTTTTAACAGTCTGAAAGGCTGCTAAAACCCAAGGTTTTAGCAGCCTTTTCTTATTTATGAAGCGGGCAGCTCACCACACACTTCTCGCCGGTTACCGGGCGGAACTTAAAGACGGGATCCTGCAGGCGCAGAGCATCCTCCAAGATCTTGGGGGTAACGATTTTAGGGCAAGGGATATCGGTGAAATTCCCGACGAACATATTGCCCTCCTCCTTCACCAGCGAGAACTTGGTTGCCCAATCGCAGCGATGGGCATCGACCGGCAGGTAGGTGACCTTCTTCCCGGCGATATCGAGCTCAGTCAGCCGCTCCTTTTTCAGCGCGCCCGTGGGGCAGGCATTGAGGCACTGTTCACAGCCCACGCAAGCGGCGGCAAGGCCTTCCTGCACCTCATCGGCCTGCAGGTCGGCATTGGTGACGATAGCAACGAACCGCTGATGGATTCCATACTCCTCGGTTACGACCGAGCCGTTCAGGCCCATTTTACCGATACCGGCGGCGACCGCCTCCGGCGCATTACAGAACGCATCGTTAAACTGGCCGCGGGGGCTACCGACGGTAGAGCCGGCGCCGATCAGGTTATGGGAATAGACTGCCTCATAGCCCATTGCATTCAGCGCCCGACAGATGGAATAGCCCAAATGGCCGGTAAGGCGATTGACCTCATACTGGGTAAAGACGTAGGGCCCGACCGACTCTGCGGGGGGCTTTCCGACGCGGGTTGCGGGGGTATCGGGATAGTGCATACCCATCACGATCACCGATTTTGCATCGTGGATCAGATCGGTCGGCTTAGTAAATCCTCTTTCCACCTCGGTAACAACCGGATCGAAGGGCATCATCCGAATATTCTTATCCTCCACCACAAACTGCGTTTCGCCCTTACGGATCTCACGAAGCTGCTCGGCGATCCGATCGACCGTTTCTGCCGAAGCGACACCAAACAGGTCGGCGCCCTTTTCCTTGGCGATCTCCTTAAGCTGCTTTTTAAGATCCTTGGCAGGTGCCACCGCCGAAAGCTCGGTGACCGCCCGATCCACGAAGGGTGCAGACGTCAGCACCAGCGCGGTACGGACAAAGGTATTCTCGGTAGCGGCAACGTTACACAGCTCACAGAACGGCGCATGATCCATCGTTGTTTTAGGCAGGGCGGTATAGCCCAGCGTTTCCAGCTCGCGGCAGATATCCAGCTCGGTGAAATCCACGTTAAAGCGAGCAATTCTGGCATAGCTATCAATAGCATCGGCGCGGGTTTTATGGCAGCTATCGAAGGCCTCGATATGCTTCATGCTGCCGTCGTGGTCGATATTCGCCCCCTTGGGGATCTGATAGCGGGCAGTCAGCAAAATGGCGCTGACACCGTCGGGCAATTCCTTCACAATATCGATGCCTGTGGCGGTCAACGTTTCCTGAGAAATAAAGTGAACACTATCCAGATCCCAGGTTCTTGCGTGAACCAGCAGCTTATCATACACCTGACGGTGCACCGCCAGATCGGTGGGCGCCACATGGCGCTTACGGCGAGCGGTCAGCTTACAATAGTCCGTATCCCAATTCCGCAGGTGCTTGGGCAGGCAGACCTTGAGGCAGACTCCGAACTCGCCGCCGCGAATACCATGCTTTGCCACGTGCTCCAGCAGCACCTGTTCATCCACCTTCTCGGGGATGGGCAGATCGAGATCGAGATCAAAATGCTCACCCCATGCGCAGCGCCAAAGGTTCTTGTTTGCAAAGATATGGTCCTTACCCTCAACCACCACGTTCTTGGTGCCGTTTACCTCTTTCCGATAGGCATTGGTGGGACATTTTCGGACACATTCACCGCACATATCGCAGAGCTTCGGCCCATTATACAACGGCGTGGGGGTCAGCTCCGCCTCGGTGATGATGGAGATAAACCGATTACGCGCGCCATACTCGGGGGTAATACAAAGGCCGTTCCAGCCCAGCTCGCCCAACCCCGCGCAGACACCGCTATAGATATGGCTGATATCCGGCGCAAAGACGGCGTCCATCTCCTTATAGCCGCGATATCTCCAGATATTAGAACTGGCGATGGGCACCGTTTGATAGCCCAGATCGTCCAGCATCCGCGCGATCTTAAAGGAGAGCACGTCCAGCTTATCGTTCATAATGTACTGAATCCGATAGGGACCCATCTCCTGAGGATGAACCTCACCGTCCAGCTCGATGGCAGCATCGGGATGGTGCACCGCGCAAACGATGACCGACTTTGCCGACGGCAAAATGCCCTGCGGGCTCATTTTGATCGGCGCATTTTCATAGCGCTCGATATTGGCAACGCCCACCAGATCCGCGCCCAAGCGATACGCCAATTCCTTTACCTTTATAGTCAGATTGTTATCCATAATAACACCCCTTTTCCTTGATATCTTCATTATATCAAGAAGGGTATTGCGGTAAAAGAGACAAATCAACCCTTTTTTCGTAAAAAAAGTTGAACGGTTGACTCCGGCTCTGCCAAATGGTATACTGATACCGAGGTGAAATGCCCATGAAAATGAACGCATTAGTCCATGCATCTATCAATCAATTATCGCTGATCGATCTCCGCATCGCACCCTGCTCGGTTGCCGCTTTGCATCAATACATCATGGAGCCGGCAGAAATCGAGCGGTTTATCTACGTTGTGAAGGGAACTGCCCAATTTCATTGCGGAAAGGAGCAGCTGAACGTAGCCTCTCTGGACATGGTCTACCTGCCCAGCGAGACTGCCTACCGTTCCCAATGGCTGGAGGACTCGGAATTCATGGTGATCGATCTGATCCTGCGGGATATCGACGGGCAGCCGATCCGCTTTGAGGAGCAGCCCGCCATTTTATTCCACGATACCCACAACGCATACCGCGGCTTATTGGAGGAGCTGGCCGCCATTGCGGAGGCCAACGGCCCCTTTGATTGGCTGGAGCGGCTCTCCCTTTCCTTTAAATTCCTCTGCCGCATCGCGCGGGACACCAACCAATCGGAGCTGGATCGACATCTGCTTAAAATTAAGCCCGGCCTCTCTTATCTGGAGCACAACTTTGCCTCCGATTTTACGATTGAAGAATTGGCCAAAATGTGCTGTATCTCGGTTGGCAGCTTTCGGCGCAGCTTTGTTAGCTGCATGGGAATCTCTCCGGTGGAATACCGCAATAAGCTACGGATCCAAAAGGCGATGGAGCTGCTCAAATCCAAGCATTACACCGTTGGAGAAGCGGCGGAGGCGGTCGGCATTCGCGACATCAAATACTTCAGCAAGCTATTCAAGCGATACACGGGTACGCCGCCCGGCACCATTAAGAAGATATAAAAGCAAAAGAGGATGTAAAAAAACGTAAGTTTTTTTTACATCCTCTTTTTAACTCAAGCGCCGATTAAATTCTTATAGTCACTGATCGTTGTAGACCGAGCCACGTATTTTCGATTGATGACATAGGGATCATCCCCTGTTTTATAGATGGTGCCGCGCATCCAGATGCCGAACTCATAATACTTGGCGGTGATCGCCAGCGAGGCATCGTTATGCTCGCCGCTGGGATAAGCAACCGCGAAGCTTTCCTTGCCTGTGATACGGGTGACCTCCAGCTTGGACTGACCCAGCTCATGCTCCATCTCTTTCTCGGAGATTTGGCTGAGATAGGCATGGCTCATGGTATGGCTTTGGATGGAAACCAGCCCCGAATCGGACATCTCCTTGGCCTGCTCGGCGGTCATATAATGCTCGGTACCCAGCAGGTCGATGATGATAAACACCGTTGCCTTAACGTTATACTTCTTCAAAATGGGGAACAGCTCGGTATAGTTATCATCGTAGCCATCGTCGAAGGTGAGCAGGATCGGCTTTTCGATCTGATCCACCCTCCCAAGATCCTCGAAATGAATGGGCGTATAGCCATTCTCCAAAAGATATTGAAGCTGCTCCTCCATCCGCGCGGGGGAAACAAAGAGGCTGCGGATGCCCCAGCAATTATCGCTGACGGCATGGTACATCAGGGTGGGGACCTTAACACCGTCGGGCACCTGCTCATTGGTGGGGTAGGCGGTATAATAGGTGGTGGCCTTCTCCTCATCGGTAAAGAGATGATAGCCCATCTCCTCCAGCTTGGCCGCAGGCACAAACCAATCCTCACCGGTATAGATCCCGCCCTGCTCGGCCGAGAAGGTATACTGCTGCTCACCAAGCTGCAGGGTAGCGACGTCGCCGTCTTCGGCTTCGGTGGTGGTGACGCTGCCGCCGACGGCGGCCGCCAGCTCCTTCAGCGAGAGCAGCTCGCCCTCCGCACCATAGACGGCGGAAAGCTGCACGCCGTTTACAAAAACGGTCTTTTCCCCGAACACCGCAGGCTTTTCCGCATAGGTTTTTTGCGGCGCTTGGTTTTCGGCGGCGGGAGGAGCCTGCTCCTTCTGCGGCACCGCCTCACTGCAACCTGCCAAAAGCAAGCAGAGCAGCATCAGCATTGCAATTATTCTGCGTTTCATTCTATTTCATCCTTTTTTAAAAAATGCGGCTCGTGGTTTTATCCACGAGCCGCGATTAAATTTAGTTAAATAGCACGTGCCAAAATGGCTGCAGCTTCATTTCTGGTGATCTTATTGTTTGCATTGACGTTTCCGTTATCATCGCCGCCGATGAAACTGAAAACAACTGCAGTATAGACAGCGGATCTTGCCCATTCGGGAACAGCATCCAAATCGTTCAGATCGAATTCCTCGAGGTCTTCAAGGATAGAATCCTTGTTATTTTCATAGAATTCATCCACGTCGCCCAACATAGCGTTCATGAATACACGGACAAACTCAGCACGGGTGGTCTTATTGTTGCCGCGGAACTCATAAACGGTAACGTCACCGTCGGTAACCGCATAGCCGTTCATCAAGCCCAGCTTGGTGGCAGCCTTAACGTAGTCGACCGCCCACTCATAGACAGTATCAACGAAGATCAGCTCGCATTTTGCAAAGTGAGCCTTATTGGCACCGCTCAAGCGAACCATCATGGCGGCCATCTCATAGCGGGTGAGGTTATTGTTACCGTTGAAGGCACCGTTCTCATCGCCGCGCATCAGGCCGAGGCCGGTATTGTTCAAGGCTTCAATATACTCGGTAGCCCAGGGAGTGAGGGTATCGGTATACTCGGCATAGCGGGGAGCTATGACGAAAATGATATATTCGTACTCTTCCTCGCCCTTCGATGCGGTCAGATACAATCTGGTAGAACCACCATCGATCTTCAGGATCGAATCGGAAGGAACAACGACCGTATGCTCGGTATCGGCAAAGAGATGAACGCCGAAGCCATTCTTACCGACAACCTTGAGATTGAACTCTGCGACATCTTCGGGGAGCTCAACGATGATGAGCTCGGACTGGAAGGTATCTGCACCGGTAACACCGACGATTCCATCGTCCTTCATGGGCAGATAGAGGGGGCCGGGATCGGTGGAGCTGAGATCAGCGGTGGTGTTGATGATCAGCTTAACGGGAACAGACTTATAGTTGACATCCTCAGCATGAACCTGAACCCATACAACGGTAACTGCTTCGGTGAGGAGCAAATTGGGATTTGCAATCTCATCGGTGCAGGCCTCATCGGTATAGATATGATAGGTAGATGCGGTGGAGCTAACAACGTTTACAAAGAAATTGGTGGTTGCAACGTTTGCAACGTACTCGCCTTCAACCAGCTCGGCATCATCGATGCTGATCAGCTCACAATCGGTATTCTTCGGGCGGGTGACGATGAACTTCCAAACCTGCTGGGTTACGCCGTCCTGGGCGGTAACGGTCAGGTTATAGATGGTTTCACCGGCGCTGACGTCGACGGTATACCGCAAAGAAGCGGAGCTGGTGGATTCGATTTCTGCACCGTAGATATTATCGGTGAGAACAGCGGTTGCATTAGCAGAGATCTTCACGGTGAAGGTGGCTTCTGCAGCGGTTGCATCCGCAATGATGGTATAAGTAGCATTCTCCTCATCGGCGATCACTTCACAATCAGAAGCGGTTACGCGGGTGACCTCGGTGCGGGTGCTCAGGCGACGATACATCACCAAATCATACTTTTCGGAATTGCCTTCCGCATCGGTAACAACGATCAAGTAGTTGTAGTCTGAGATCGTATTACGCAGGTTGACGGTATAGACACCGTCGACGGGGGTAACAGCCATACCGGTTGCCTTATTCTTAACAACTGCGGTAGCGCCCTCGGTAACATTCACGGAGAACTTGAAGGCCTGGTTATCATAGTTGACCTCGAAGCGGAAGCCGCCGTCGCCGTATGCTTCCTTCAAGTCGACGCTCATGCTCGCATCGGCGATAACGTCGTTCAGGCCGGCAGAGGCGTTGGCTTCACGTTTGACGGTCAGCTTATAATCCTTGCAGGTCTTGCCGTCGATCGAAATCAGGGAAATTACGTAGTGGGAGAGTCTTTCAGAGGTATCGAGAATACCGTCTTCAATCACTTTGCCCTTCTCAAACTCAGCGTTGGATTCATAGATCTTCACGCTGTTATCTTCATGACAGGCGGTCTCCAGGGTCACTTCATATACGTTGGAGGGCAGGTTCAAGGTCCAATTCTCGCCATCCTTGGCAAGCTCATGGCCGGTAACGGTAGCGGTAAAGTCGTTTTCATACAGAGCGGAGGACTTGACGGTCATCGCCTTATCCATCCAAACCCACTGATCATAGAACTGACCTTCCCAAGCGGCAGAGGCCTCGTCGACCTGCTTCACCATCTGGCCCTTGGTGGCATCCAGGGTGGGCAGATAGAGGTTGCCTTCCATCTGAACCTCGTTGGCTGCGTTCAGCACACCGCCGGAATAGTATCTGATGGCGGGAACCATATAGTTCTCACCGATGAAGGTGTTGTTGTTGACGTTGATCTGATCCTCACCCAAAACGTAGTCGGGATCCAGCATGGTGGTGGAGCAGGTATCGTTGCCCCAGCCGTGGGTAACCTTATTGGTGGTGGTATCACAGGTGAAGTAGACGCGCATCGGGCTATAGGGGACGTTCTCGTCCACAAAGTCGTTGGCGTTGATCAGGATGTTATCCTCGAAGGTGAAACGGTCGTTGGGGCCACCGATCACGATATCGCAGATCGAGGTGGTGGTAGAGGAGTAGCCAAGCAGCTCCTCGGTGGGCTCCTCATGCTCATCCAGCTTATAAACCTCGGTCAAGCCGGAGCAGTTATAGAAGCTGTTGTTCTTGATGGAATAGATATTGGTATCCGACTCCGAACCGGGGCCTACGTTGGAGTAGGAGGTCATGTTGAAGTCGAAGATCTGGCGGTTGTAGTTCATGCCGTCGGGCTGCCAGAAATGGGAGTTCTCGCAGGAGAAATCATAGCCCTGCCAAGGAATGTTCTGAATATTGTAGAAGCAGGTAAATGCGCTATCCTGGAAGTTCAGACCGTTAATATGGATGGTCTGAGCGTGGCCGGAATAGAAGCCGTTCTTATCGTTGTCGCGCACGTAGGCGTTGGAAAGATAGAGCTTCTTGGCAATGCTCATGGAGCCGCCGCGGTTCCAGAAACGCAGGGTCTCGGTATCGTAGGAATAGCAGTTACCGAAGATACAGTTCTGCACATAAACGTTCCAGGTACCGGAGCCGTTTGCGGTGGCATCGAGGCAGGCGGCATAGCCCTGGAAGAAGAGACCGTCGATAACGAAGGTACCGGTACCGGTGCTCTTGGTGATCTTCAGGATCTTATCGGTATAGGAGCTGGAGCCGCCCTCCACGTAGCCAACGTCGGGGTTCTCGGCGCCGGGGGTCCACAGACGGGACTCACCGCCGGTATCCTCCTCGGCGATGTCGTCGCTATAATAACGGTTGGCATTCAGCCCCCACTCCTTGGTGGGATCTGCGTTGGGCACGTTGGGGTTGATACCCGCCTTGGCGCCCAGCAGGATGATGCTGTCGGTCAGGGTCAGGGTACCGTTACCGGAATAGTTGCCCTCGGTCAGAATACAGGTAGGCAGCGTTACGCCATCGGCCTTGGCCTTTACGTAAACGTCGCTGAATTGGAACAGGTGACGGTCGGGATTATAGGTTTCGGTATATTCCACGCCGCGGAATTTGAAGGTAACCGTTTCGGGCGCTTTTCCTTCCTCAAATTCCCAATCGGAATCTACGATGTAGACGCCGATCTTCTTCTCGTTCTTGGTGCCGACGAGATTATCGTAGTCTACCGTGTAGTAGTCCTTAACTGTATTTGCTTCATTATACACGAACTGCGCGTTGGTAACGGGAATCATACCAACGATCATCAATACGGTAAGAATCAAGCAAATCACGCGATTTGACTTCTTTGCCATATCATTGTCCTCCCTTTAGAACAGATATTGATAGATATTAAAATTATAGCATTTGCGGTGCAAATTGGATATGACTTTATGTTGTTATTTTTACACAATTTGTGACATATCTTCTAAAATCATTCCTCGGCTGCGCTTTCGGGGGAAACTTCCTCTTCCTCCTCGCGGGCAGCGCCTGCGATATCGATCACCTTCACGCCCTCATCTAATTTTACCACGCGAACGCCCTTGGTTTTGCGGCTGAGCTTAGAGATTTCCTCGATCTTGGTACGCATAATGATACCGCCGCCGGTGACCAGCAGCAGATCCTCGCCCTCCACAACCATGCGGACAGCGGCGATCTTACCGGTTTGCTCGGTGATGTTATAGCTTGTGATGCCCTTACCGCCGCGGGTTTGCACACGGTATTCCTCGATCTTGGTGCGCTTGCCGTAGCCGTTTTCGGTGATGGAGAGGAAATCGGCGCCCTCCTTTTGAACGCACATACCGATCAGGTAATCGCCCTCCATCAGATTGATGCCGCGAACACCGTGGGTAACTCTGCCCATGGGGCGAACGTCCTGCTCACTGAAGCGGATGGCGCGGCCGTCGTGGGAGGCGAGCATCACGTTATCGGAGCCGTTGGTAAAGCGAACGTCGATCAGATCGTCGCCCTCGTCCAGGGCGATGGCGATGACGCCGGACTTACGGATATTACTGTAATCGGAAAGCGGGGTCTTTTTCACGGTACCGTTGCGGGTGGCCATCATCAGATAGCCCTCCTTCTCGAAGGATTCCACACGGATCATCGCATTGACCTTTTCCTCGGAAAGGAGCGGCAGCAGATTGACCATGTTGGTACCCTTGGCGATACGGCTGCTCTCGGGCACCTCATAGCCCTTGAGCTTATAAACACGACCCAGCGTGGTGAAGAACAGAATGGTATCATGGGTGGAGGCGGCAAAGAG
>JAFQKO010000118.1 GCA_017396865.1 Clostridia bacterium
ATGATAACGTACAGGGGCATATCCTCCACCCAGAGTTTCCGCAGGGCCTCTGCCCCCAGGTCCTCATAGGCGATGAGTTCACTTTTTTTGATGCATTTTGCCAGCAGCGCACCGGCACCGCCGATGGCACCGAAATAAACACCGGAATACCGCTACATGGCTTCCACCACTTCCGGCAGCCGGGCACCTTTACCGATCATGCCCCTGGCACCCACTTTCATCATAGTTGGCGCATAGGCATCCATCCGGCCGGAGGTGGTAGGTCCGGCGGAACCGATGACCGGACCGGGCTTTGCCGGGGTGGGTCCCACGTAGTAGATGGTGGCATCCTTGGGATCAAAGGGCAGCGCCTCGCCGCGGGCAAGGGCCTCGCACATCCGCTTGTGCCCAGCATCGCGGGAGGTGTAGAGCTCGCCCGTGAGATATACGGTATCGCCCGCCTTCAGGCCGCGGGCCTTTTCTTCGGTTAGGGGGAGGGTGATGTGTTTTTCCATGTGGGTTCCTTTCTTTCGCTGCATAGCAATCTCGCTCGCCGAAGGGCCCTTCGGCGAATATCGCTCCCATAAGGGAATATCGCATTCGAGCGTAGCGAGAATATATCGCGTCGCCATTTTTAGGGGTCTAAATAATTGTTGTTTTATGCCGCGTCACATGGCAATTGATGTTGATGGCGCAGGGCATTCCCGCGATGTGGGTGGGGAGGGTCTCCACGTTGACCGCCAGCGCGGTGGTCTTGCCGCCGAAGCCCTGGGGGCCGATGCCGAGGGCATTGATCCGCTCCAGCATTTCCTGCTCTAAGGCGGCATAGAAGGGGTCGGGATTGGGCGTGCCCAAGGGGCGGAGCAGCGCCTTTTTGGCGATCAGCGCCGCCTTATCAAAGGTGCCGCCGATCCCCACGCCCACAACGATGGGCGGGCAGGGGTTGGGGCCTGCCGCCTCCACGGTGTCGAGGATAAACTGCTTGATGCCCTCCAAGCCGTCGGAGGGCTTGAGCATCTTGATGGCGCTCATGTTTTCGCTGCCGAAGCCCTTGGGGGCAAGGGTGACGGTCACCCTGTCGCCATCTACGATGTCGGTGGTGATCATGGCGGGGGTGTTGTCGCCGGTGTTGCCGCGGCGCACCGGGTCGCCTACCACCGATTTGCGCAGGTAGCCCTTTTCATAGCCCCGCCGCACCCCCTCGTTGACCGCCTCGGTCAGACTGCCGTCGATGAGGTGTACCTCCTGCCCGATCTCTAAAAAGATGCAGGCCATGCCCGTGTCCTGGCAGATGGGAACAGCTTCGCGTTCGGCAATGTTATAGTTTTCGATGATCTGATCGAGAACGGTGCAGGCGATGGCGCCGTCCTCGGCGGCGCGGTGGCGCTCGATGGCGCATCGAACGTCCTGCGGCAAAACGCAGCAGGCCTCGATGCAAAGCCGCTCGATGGCGGCGGTAATTTCGGTAACGGATACTGTGCGCATGATTGATGGTTCCTTAGATCAGTTTTTCGGATTCGAAGAAGGTACGGAGGTGTTCGATGAATAGGGGATAGCCCTTGTCGTTAAGATGCACTCCGTCCTTATCGTGCAGGGCTTCTTCGTAGGCGGGAATCTCCAGCAGGGAAACGCCGTCCTTTTCGGCGGTGTATTCCTCCAAAAGGCGGTTAAATTCCCGCCGATGGAGCACCGCGCGGTTTTCCGTCCCCTTATGCTTGATGGCGGGCGGGCGCTTGATGCAGTAGATCGGCGCGTCGGGGAACTCCGCTTGGAACCAGTCGATGAGGGTGGCCAGGATCTGCAGAACCTCGGCGGGGGAGTAGCCAAAGCCGATATCGTTGGCGCCTGTGGCCAAAACCAGCGCGCGGGGCGCGTAGGGGCGCACCATCCGACCGTAGTAGTAGAGCAGGTCGTCGGCACTGCTGGTGCCGAAGCCGTGGTTGAG
>JAFQKO010000119.1 GCA_017396865.1 Clostridia bacterium
CTTGCCGCCGACCTGCAGCAGCTCGGTTTCGATCCCTTCCGCTTCAAAAACCTTGATCATCTCGTTGAGGGCAATGGCGGTGTTGCCGTTTGCCTTGGGGCTTCCGTTTAATAATAATACCTTCATGTTCATTCCTCCGTTTTGTTACAGTATATTGACGTTTTGGTTGCGGTATTCCCGCGGGGTTTTTCCCGTCTGCTCCTTAAAGACTTTGATGAAATAGGAAACGTCGGAAAATCCGAGTCGGTCGGATATCTCTGCAATCGAAAGAGCCTCCTGTTTCAGGTAGTTTTTGGCGCGGCAGAGCTTCGCGGCGGCGCGGTATTCGGACGGCGACATGCCCGCATATTCCTTAAAGAGCCGCCGAAAATACACCTCGCTCACGTTGCAAAGCCCCGCCACCTCGCCGATGCTCAGGGCCTGCTCCTCATCCTGCTCCAGATAGGCGATGCCGTTGGCGATGATGCCGAATTGATGGCGGGCACCTTGGCGGTGATAATCGCTCAGTCGGAATAGCAGATCGTACAGGATGGATTTGATCTTGCCGCGGCATTGGAGGTTGGCCTCGCTGTAGCGATCGATCTGATGAAAGAGGGCGCGGTAGTTGGCGTTATCGGCGCGAAAGATTTCGATCTCCTTGCTTAACGCAAAGGGGGGCCCGTCGGGTTCGTATAATAAAAAATTGACGTGGAGGGTCTGGCGTTGGTTGCCCTTGAAGGTGACGGTGTATTCCGAGCCGATCGGAATATAAACGATCGCACCGCTTTCGGCGCGGAGGGTGCGGCCGTCCTTTTGGGTATAAACGGCGTCGCACCCGTCGAGATACAGCAGCATATGGCACCGCTTGGGGTTGCCGATGCAGCGAAAGGTGTCCGTCCGCTCCCAGCTTTGCCAAAGGGCGTTGAGAACCTTTGCGGAGTAGTCCCGATCGTACAGCTCTTTGATTTCGATAGTTTTCATTTCATCACCACGCTTTTTACGGATACTTTCATTATATACTGCATTTTTTGTTTTTACAAGCTATTTTTTGGTTTCGAAAAATACCATTTTTGTATCAATATTTATTAACGCCCTTGAACCGAAAAATGTTATGATAAGGGCGAGGTGATAAAGAATGAAAAAGCATTTTACCGTAGCGGTATTGGGTGCGGGCGGCAGAGGCTACGCCTACTCCCGCCATTTTACCCGCCGCGAGGAATTTGAGGTCGTGGCGGCTTGCGATTATAACCCCGCTCAGTTGGAAAAGATGAAAAAAGCGTTCGGGATCGAGGCGCTGTTTTTGGATGAGGTGGTCTTTTTCGAGGAGAAAAGGGCGGATATTCTGGTGATCGCTACCTGCGATTCCGATCACGTGCGTCAATGCGTGCGGGCGATGAAGATGGGCTACGACATACTGCTGGAAAAGCCGATCAGCGATTCCGAGGAGGAGATCGCTGAGCTGCTGCGGGTGCAGAAGGAAACGGGAAGAAAAGTGGTCGTCTGCCACGTTCTGCGCTATAGCCCTGCGATCTGTAAATTGGACGAACTGCTTGCTTCGGGTGTGCTCGGAAAGCTGATCGCCATCGATCATATCGAGCGGGTGGCGTTCTGGCATCAGGCCCAGGCCTACGTACGGATTCAAAAGATGTATCACGATACCCAGCATCCGACGATCTTGGCTAAATGCTGCCATGATCTGGATTTGATCCAGCATTTTGCGGCCTCGCGGTGTAAAACCGTCTCGTCGGTGGGCGGGCTGACCCATTTCCAACCCGAAAACGCACCCGAGGGTGCAACCAAGCGGTGTCTTGATTGCCCCCATATCGATACCTGTACCTATAGCGCCAAAAAGATCTATATCGATTTTTGGAAGGCACGCGGTTGCCCTGCCTTCCAATGGCCCTGGACCAAGGTTTCCTTGCAGAATCCCAATACGGAGGAAAGCCTCTACGCGGGTCTGGAGGATACGGTATTCGGGGAGTGCGCTTATCAATGCGGAGTGGAGCAAAACCCCCACGTGGTGGATCATCAGATGGTGCAGATGGAGTTTGAAAACGGCGTGATCGCGAATCTGAAAATGCTGTTTACCGCTGAGCCGGGGCGTCGGATCAATTTCTTCGGAACGGAAGGCGAGATCGTTTTTGATGAACGCACCGATACGATCGAGGTTCGCCCCTATTTCTGCGAAAAAGAGATCATTCAGCTCAGCACCATGAACGAATCGGGCTGGGGACACGGCGGCGGAGACTATGGATTGGTCAATTCGATGTATGAGATCTTGACCGACAGCAACGTGCGGTATACCTCGCTGACCGAATCGGTGGAAAGCCACCTGATGGGCATCTGCGCCGAGCAATCCCGCTTAAGCGGCGGTCAGGTCGTTACGATCAGGAGGAGCTTATGAAGAAAATAAACGGAATCAACTGCAAGGTCGTTGCCGATGAATGGGCGGTCTATTTCGATATGGCGGTGACGATGCTGGAAGAGATCATCGCCAATCATCGCAAGGGAAAGCCCACCGTCATGATCGTGCCGGTCGGCCCGACGCAACAGTATCCGATTTTGGCGGATCTGGTCAATCGCTTGGGGGGTTTCTCTGAAAAACGTTCATTTCTTTAATATGGATGAATATATGGTCAGTCCATCCGAGTTGATCGCGAGGGATCACCCCATGAGCTTTTACGGCAGAATGAAGCGGGAATTTTACGATCTGGTGGATGAAAAGCTGGTGATGCCGGAATCGCAACGCCGGTTTCCGATCCCCGGCAAAGAGGCGGAATACGACCGTATGATCGAAGCGTTGGGCGGGGTGGATCTCTGCCTCGGCGGGCTCGGGATCAACGGCCACGTGGCGTTTAATGAGCCGCAGGAGCTGGAGGCGGATGCATTTGGCGAGCTGGGTACGCGGGTACTGCCCATCTCACGGGAGACCCGAACCATCAATGCCTACGGCTATCAGCGGGGCGATCTGTTCGGGATGCCCGATCGGTGCATTACCGTTGGGATGAAGCAGATCCTTGCTTCCAAGCGGATCTATATCGCCCTCAATCGTCCTTGGCAAAACGGCCCCTTTAAGCATGCGCTTTATGATGCGGAGCACGGCCGCCTTCCTGCCACCTTGCTGCGCAGAAATCCGAATCTGACCTACTGCTTGACCCAAGAAATTGCAGAAGGAATCATCTAAAAAGCACACCGCCCATTGGGCGGTGTGCTTTTTAGATTTTAAAGGTGTTTTCTCCCTCGTGGAGGGGGTATTCCCGATTGGCAAAGCAGAAGGTGGCTTTGGTGCCTTGGGGAACGGTGATGCGGAAGGCAACGCCGTCGGCGGTCTTTTCATAGCCTACGGCAACGGTACCGTTGGGGGTTTCCATGCTGCCCGCCATCCGACCGAATTTGGATACCGC
>JAFQKO010000120.1 GCA_017396865.1 Clostridia bacterium
CAGCTTACGGTCTTTCAAATGGGCCGGCACGTCGCCGCGGACGATGCGCAGCGCAAGACCCTCGGCGATCGCGGTTTTACCGACACCCGGCTCACCGATCAGAACGGGATTATTCTTGGTCTTACGGGAGAGGATACGGATCACGTTACGAATCTCCTCATCCCGACCGATCACCGGATCTAATTTTTGCTGACGGGCGGCCTCCACCAGATCACGGCCGTATTTTGTCAGCACGTCATAGGTATCCTCGGGGTTTTGAGAATTGACCTGCTGATTGCCTCGCAGCTCCTTCAGGGCAGCGAGATAATTCTTCTTATTGATATTATGGTTGGAAAAGACCTTTTTCAAAGCAGGCTCTGCCTGCTCCAGCAGGCCATACATCAAGTGCTCAACGGAAATATAAGAATCTCCCATCTGCGCCGCCTGCTTTTCGGCAGCGAGCAATGCCTGATTCAGCCCGCCGCTCACCATCAACTGCGCATTGCCGCTCAAGGTAGGCAGCTCCTGCAGCAGGCGGCGGCAATCCTCCTCCAGCCCCTGCACACCCATCTTTTTCATGATCCCGCCGACAAAGCCGTTTTGCTGGGTCAGCAGGCCGTAAAGCAGGTGCACCTGCTCCACCGATGCATTTTTATTGGCCGAGGCCGTTTGCTCGGCAATCTGCAACGCTTCCAAGCTCTTTTCGGTAAAACGATCTGCATTCATCTCTCTTACACTCCTTTCCCTGCGGCATACTCCCGCAGCACCTCCTCCACCAGGCGGGCGGCCATGGCGGGGCGATCTAAATATTCAAAATACAGCTTCAATGCCCGATCCAAATGGTTAACATAATTATTGACTGATTCACTCAACAGCTCCGGTTGCGCCTCAAAAGCGGGATCAAACCGAAGATTGCGCAAAAATCGGCCGTTTTCAACCGACGATCGAGGCGCATTCAAATAATGCTGCTCCAGCTTTGCCCAAAGAAGCATGAACTGGTTTACATAATATATCAACTCTTGGTTTTGGGTTCGAAGCTGCACCTGAAGCTGGCCGAACTCCGGCTCCACATGACGGAACAGCTCTACCCGATACCGAACGGATGGGTTATATTTATAATTCAGCGCACTGCGCACCACCAGCATGGTGGCTGTGGGCTCGGCCATCGGCTGAAACCCCCCCTGCCCCAGCAACCGATTCAACTGCGCCAAGGTATTGCTCATCCGCTTTTCGGGCGTTAGCATAGAGCAATACTCCGCCAAAATCTGGTTGATCATATTAGAGCGATTGGTATGCATGGTATAAGCAAGCCGATCGACCTGCGCCACCACGTCATCCATCAATACCAAAGAATAAACACTTTTCTTCATCTTCAACACCTCTTGACTTTATTGTATCACTTTTTAATAATTTGTCAAGCGATTTATATAATTTATTTTACGAGTTTCATATATGCACTCCTTATTTATGATATAATAGCCATATTTAACCCTTTTTATCGGAAATACTTGAAAAACCAAGAGAATTATTTTATAATTTATCTATCTTATATAGTTAGGAGTTCAAACTATGCAAGCAAAGAAATTGAGAGCACCCTGTGTGCCTTTGATCACCAACGATCCGATGTTCAACGTTTGGTCGTTTGCCGACAAACTGACCGATGATGTGCCCCGCCACTGGACCGGCGCACGGCAGTTCATCACCGGCTCCATCGCCATCGACGGCGAGGTTTATCAGTTTATCGGAAAAGGCCAGCCCGACAACAACCGCTATGCAACCGAGTTTCCCGCTCTGCCGCAGGTGGATGTGACCGTCAAGGCGCTGACTACCGTATACACCTTTGAAAACGAGATCGTTCGGCTGGAGCTTTCCTTTATGAGCCCCCTGCTCCCCGACGACCTGAAGCTTTTGAGCAGACCCATCACCTACATTTCCTACAAGCTGACCGCTTTGGATGGCAAGGAGCACGACGTTGAGATCTTCCTCGGCGTTAGCTGCGAAATGTGCGTAGATAACGGCACGCAAAGCGTCACCTTTGGCAGAACTGCCCTTTCCCTCACCGCCTCCAGCGGCACCGAGCGGATGCTCAAGCGCAGCGGCGACGATCACCGCATCGAATGGGGCACCCTCCATTTGATCGCACCCGATTGGAACATGGTTGCTCTGCCCGTTTCCCGCATCAACCAATTTATCCGCAAGACCTACGGCAACACGATGCATCCCACCATTACCCTCAATTATCAGGGCCCCAACGGCGAGAATCCCCCGCCCGAATACTACAACGAATATGAGACCGCAGCGATTCATCCCCATTATCCCACCCTCCTCGCCAAGAAACGCTTCACCCTGAAGGGCGAGGTTGAAGATTTTGTGGCGGTTGGTTATGATGACGTTAAGTCCATTCAATATTTCAACGAAAACATTGATGCTTACTGGCGCAAGGACGGCGAGACCTTCGATGATATTATGAAGCTTGCCATCAAGGATTATGCTTCCATCAAGGAGCGGGTCGCCGCTTTCGAGGATGAGCTGACCGCCAAGGCCTCTGCCATCAGCCCCAAGTATGCCGACATTTTGAATCTGGCCTATCGCCAGACTATCGCCGCCCACAAGCTGACCTGGCACGACGGAGAGATCCAATTCTTCTCCAAAGAAAACTATTCCAACGGCTGCATTGCGACCGTAGACGTTACCTATCCCTCTATCCCCCTCTTTTTGATCTATGCACCCGAGCTGGTGGAGGGTATGCTCAATCCTATCTTCAAGCTGATCGACAAGGGGCTTTGGGACTTTGATTTTGCGCCCCACGATGCCGGGCGCTATCCCCTTGCCAACGCGCAGGTCTACGGCTACAGCAACCGCTACTTCTTCAAAGGGATCACCGCCTTTGAAAAGCAGATGCCGGTTGAGGAATGCGGCAACATGATTCTTTGCGTGGCCGGTATTTGCTATGCCAAGAAGGATTTCACTTACTTTAAGCAACACGAAGCCATCCTGAAGCAATGGGCCGATTATCTGCTGGAGGCCGGCTACGACCCCGCAAACCAGCTTTGCACCGACGACTTTGCAGGCCACCTTGCCCACAACTGCAACCTTTCCGTTAAGGCCGCCATGGGCATCGCCGCCTTTGCCAAGATGCTCAAGGATACCGGCAATGGCGCCGAGGCTGAAAAATATATGGCCAAGGCTGCTGAATTTGCCAAGCTTTGGGAAAAGGGTGCAAACAGCGGCGACCATACCCGCCTGGCCTTTGACCAGGAGGATACCTGGAGCATTAAGTACAACATGGTTTGGGACAACCTGCTTGATCTGCACCTCTATAGCGACGAAGTTAAAAAGAACGAGCTGGCCTACTACAAGAAGATGGCCAACAAGTACGGTTTGCCCCTCGACAGCCGCTCCGACTACACCAAGAGCGATTGGCAGCTTTGGAGCGTTATGCTGGACGAGACCGACGAGGAATATTTCCATCTGATCGTTGATCGGATGTGGGATTTCCTCAACGAGACCATTGACCGCGTGCCCTTTACCGATTGGTATTTCACCTCCAAGGCACTCCATCGCGGCTTCCAGAACAGAACCGTTCAGGGCGGTCTTTTCATCAAGCTCTTGAAGTTTTAAACGAAAAATGACCTGCGCATCAGCGCAGGTCATTTTTACTCTTTACAGCGGTGTCATTTTTTGTTATAATTTAGAAAACGCTTAAAGGAGAACGAAGATGGATTATATTTTATGGGTAGTGATCGGTGTGATCGCGGCAATCATCTTTTTCGCCGTTGCCGACTTTTTGATCAAACGGCACGGAAAGCCCAAGTCGGCCGAAAGCGCCATTTGGAATGCTGTTTACTTTATTCAACTGCGGCAATACGACCGCGCTCTCGGTCTTTTGGAATACGCCGAGCAGGAATTTGCCATGACCCCCGAGGTGATGTGTGACCTCTGCGTTCAGCGCGGCGATGCCTATGCCAAATTAAAGGAATACGACAAGGCGGCAGATTCCTATGACGTTTTGTATGAAGCGTTGCATGAAAGCGGACGCAAGATCAAGCGCATGCGTTTCATTGGTTTCAGCTACTTCCATACCCGTGATTGGGTTGAAGAAGCTGCTTACCGACAGGTCGAGCACTTGCCCGA
>JAFQKO010000121.1 GCA_017396865.1 Clostridia bacterium
CGGCCCTGCCATGCAGGTCTTTGAAGGCCTCAAAAAGCAACTCGACCCCAACGGGATCATGAATCCCTTTAAGCTGGGTCTTTAAGGAGGTACGCGAAAATGAATATGTCTGATAAATGTAAAGCCCACGTAGACTCCTGCCGCTTCTGCTGGATGTGTCATCACATCTGCCCCATCGGCAACGCTACCGGTCAGGAGCGCAACACCGCCCGCGCCCGCGCGCTGGGCATCTCCCTCGTCAACCGCGAGGCCATCGACCTCTCCGAGATCATGGATAATATCTTTGAATGCGCCACCTGCGGCGCCTGCGTTCACGACTGCGTTACCGGCTGGGATCCCGTAATGTTCACCAAGGAGACCCGCCTGCAGGCCGCTCTGGAGGATAAGCTACCCGCCTACATCAACGCCCTTTTGGACAACGCATTGGAGCTGGGCAACCCCTACGGCAAGACCGCCTTGGATTCTGCTCTTTCCGCCGCCATCGCAGACCATGCCGAAAAGACCGATCTGCTCTTCTACCTCGGCACCGATGCCCGCTACATGGTGAGCGAGCAGGCGGTAAAAGCGATCAAGGTGATGGAAAAGGTCGGCAAGCCCTTTACCGTTCTGGCCGACGAGCCCGCAAGCGGTGCGCAGGTCGATTTCCTGATCGGCGCCGCCGAGGAGACCAAGGAAGTAATGGCTGCCGCCGCCAAGGCGATCAACGCCTTCGCCACCGTCGTTGTCTACGATCCCGACGATGCCAAGGCGATCATGCAGCTTTATAAAGAATACGGCGTTGAGGTCACCGCCAAGGTCGTGACCTACACCGCCTATCTGGCAGAGGCCGTTGCAAGCGGTGCGCTTGCCCGCGATCCGGGCGAAAAGACCGTTGCCGTTCAGGATCCCTATCAGCTTGCCCGCGATCTGGGCGAGACCGAGGAACTGCGCACCGTGATCGGTGCCTTTGCCACCGTGGAGGAGCTGTTGCTCAACCGTGCCGAGACCGTTTGGGCAGGCAACATCCTGATGGCGCAATACCTGCCCGAGATCATCCAAAAGGTGGCCGCCCGCCGCATCTTCAATGCCAAGAGCATCCATGCAAAAGCGCTGGTGACCGCCTCTCCCGCCGAGTATACCGCCCTCAAGGCCGTGGATCAGGCGGATGTGGAGATCCTCTCGCTGGAAGATCTGATTTTAGGAGTGTGATCGGTATGCTGGTAACCCTTCAAGAGATCATCGGCATGGCCGAAAAGGGAAACTACTGCGTTCCCGCATTTAACGTTTATAATATCGAAACCGTCATGGGTGTTATCAAGGCGGCAGAGGAGGAGCGTGCTCCCGTGATCCTGCAGATCTATCCCCGCCTGATCAACGAGGAGGTCGGCTATTATCTGGCCCCCGTCATCCGCGCCGCCGCCGAAAAGGCCACGGTGCCCGTCTGCTTCCATCTGGACCACGGCCCCTCCGAGCAGGAGGCGACCCGCGCCCTGCGCTGGGGCGCCACCGGCATCATGCTGGACGGCTCCTCCCACCCCTTTGAAGAAAATATTGCTCTGACCAAGCATATCGTTGATACCTGCGCCACCATCGGCGTTGGGGTAGAGGGCGAATTGGGGCATATCGGCAGCGTCAACGACGACACCATGGAGGAATATACCGATCCCGCCGAGGCGGCCGAGTTCGTTCGCCGCACGGGGGTGACCTGCCTTGCCGTTTTGATCGGCAATGCCCACGGCCACTATAAAAAGACCCCCAACCTCGATATCGAGCGGGTCAAAGCCATCCGCGAGGCGACCGGCGGCATTCCGCTGGTTCTGCACGGCGGCTCGGGCATTCCCGACGCGCAGGTTAAGGCCGCCATCGCCGCAGGGGTTCGCAAAATGAACATCGGCACCGACGTTTGCTGTGCCTTTGCCGACGGCACGCTGGAAACCCTCAACGATCCCAACCGCAGCCTGGCGATCGACCTCTTTATGAAGCATCCCATCGCCACCGTGCAGAAGCTGGCCGTGGAAAAGATCCGCCTGGTCGGCGCCGACGGCAGGGCTTGAGCCATGGGAAAGATCATCGGAATCGGGGCGTGCGTGATGGATACGCTGATCCGACTGCCCCATTACCCCAAGGAGGACACCAAGCTCCGTGCCCTTTCCACCAAGCAGGCGGGCGGCGGCCCCGTTGCAACGGGGCTGGTGGCCGCATCCAAGCTGGGAGCGGAAGCCGCCTTTATGGGTGTGCTCTCTGCCGACGGCGCGGGCGACTTCCTCAAAAAGGATTTTGAAAAATACGGAGTCGATACCGCCCATATCCGCACCGTGGAGGGGCATCGCGCCTTTACCTCGGTGATCTGGCTTGCCGGCATCAGCCGCACCTGTGTTTTCGATAAGGGCGATCTGCCTGCGCTGACGCTGACCGAAGCCGACCGCGCCGCCGTTGCAGGTGCAGGCCTGCTGATGGTCGACGGCAACGAGCTGGATGCCGCCGTGGAGGCGGCGGGGGTTGCCCGCGCAAGCGGTGTGGACGTTCTCTACGATTGCGGCGGACTTTACGAGGGGGTCGAGCGCCTTTTGGCATTAACCGACATTATGATCCCCTCCGAGGAATTTGCCCTCGGCCATACCGGCAAGGAAACTGCCGAGGAGGCGGCTTACGCGCTGTTCGACCGCTATCGGCCCAAGGTGGTCGTTATCACCCAAGGCAAAAGGGGCGGCCTTCTCTACGACGGCGCAAAATTTCTCGAATACCCCATCTACCCCGCCGAGGTGGTCGACTCCAACGGCTCGGGCGACGTATTCCACGGCGCCTTTGCCGCAGGGCTCTGCCGCGGCTACGGCTATGAAAAATGCTGCCATTTTGCCAGCGCCGTTTCGGCGCTGAAATGCACCGGGATCGGCGCGCGGGAGAGCGTGCCCGATTTTGAAACGGTGAAAACCTATATGGAGGAAAACGGATATGAACTTTAAAAAAGCCTATATACCCCAAAAGGGCTATACCCCCATCTGCAAGATCGGGGAATGCTCCTTAAAGCGTCTGGAGTTCGGCATCATCGAGCTGGATGCCGAGGAGACCCTCACCTTCCAAACCGAGGATAAGGAGACCGCCTTCATCCTGCTGGA
>JAFQKO010000122.1 GCA_017396865.1 Clostridia bacterium
AAGGTCAACAAGGTTTTGTTACATTAACGTTACATTTTGCCTGACGGGGTTGTGCGGTCGTTTTTTTATGATATAATGAAAATATGAAAAGGAGGTGATCGCGATGAAGCGATGGTTGGCGATGTTATGTGTGTGTTTGCTGCTTCTTTGCGGTTGCCAAGGGGCGGAGGCCCCTGCGGAGGAGGAAAACCTGATCACGCATCAGGGCCCCCATGATTGTACTATTCATTCAAACGACAGCATTGCCGCCCGTCGTGTGGCGATCTGCGGCGATCAGATCTATTTCGGATGCAACTGCAGCGGGGAGGAGCAGATTCTGACCATGCCGGGGGCTTCTCCGAGTCGGATCTCGGTCGCTCTGGAGGGCGGCAGAATCCTGCGGCGGTGCGGATCGGTTTTGCTGGCCGAACGGGGCGAACAGCTTTTGGCGCTGGAAACGGAATCGGAAACGAGCGAATGGCAGGTGTTGATGAGCTATTCCCCGGGAAAGGGCTTTTTGCCCAAGGGCTTTCAGCGCGGAGAGGAATGGCTCCTCTTGCCCGATTCCGAGCGCAGCGAGCTACTGTGCGTTGATCTCAAGGAGATGACTGCTGCCATTCGTCCGTCGGCGGGGTATCTTGTCGATCTGGTGCGGCAGGGGGATCGGCTCTATTATATAAAGGAGCAGGAGGGGGGTTATACCCTCTATACCTCTGATTTGTATTTCCGTGGAGTGCGGGAATTGGCTTCAACCGCGCATCCCAACCTTTCTGTTTCGGGGGAGCGGATCGCCTGCTATGGCGGGGAGGGCTATCCCGCCATCTATGATCTGCAAGCCGAACGTGTTCAGCCGCTCAAGGTCGGATATTCGGCAAGCGCGTCGGCGGCGGGCGGCGGGGTGCTGACGGTGCGCTATTGGGAAAGCGAGGCCGATCAGGCAAACGGGATCGGAACCAAGCTCTATGCCGTCGATATCGCCACCGGTGAGGAGCTGCCTGCCGCAGAGTATCGGCGGATCGTAGTTTCTGCAGAGGGTGAGGTTGCCTTTTTCAGCGAGCAAAAGAAATGTCGGTTCGGCGCGGCCGACGAGGTAGACCCACAGCAGGTCACCTTTGAGCATTTCGCGGTTGGCGATCGCTATATCGCCTGCAATAAGAGCGGGACGCTGACGGTGATCCATCGGCAACGCAATACGGCATTTTATTTTGACCATCGTTAATAAAAAGGGGCTGTAAAACATGCGTTTTACAGCCCCTTTTTTAACTGTATTTGAGAGATAAACCACTCAAAGATCGGAGCACCGTTTTGCATCCGCTCGGGGTGGAATTGGACTCCGAGGATGGGCAGGCTTTGATGTTGGATGGCTTCGACGGTGCCGTCCTCCGCAAAGGCGATTGCCCGAAAGCCCTGCCCGAGGCGGTCTGCCGCCTGGTGGTGGAAGCTGTTGACGGTGGGATGTTCACCGAAAAGTTCTTTGATCAGCCCTTCTGCCTTGATGGGATGGGTGAGATCCCCCTCCTCTGCGCGGTGCTGCTCGGCATTGGGCAGATGCCGGATCAGCGAGCCGCCGAAGGCAACGTTTAAGATCTGCAGGCCGCGGCAGATACCGAGGATCGGCTTGCCCGCGGTGAGAAATTCGTGGATAAAATGCAGCTCCAGCGCATCCCGCTCGGGGGAGATGCCTTGGCAGCCGTTTGGCGGCTGATTATATAAGGCGGGCTCAACGTCCCCGCCGCCGCAGAGCAGCAGGCCGTCGAATTCCTCTGCCTTGGATTGCAGATCGGCAACGGTGCATTCCGCCCCGAGGGCGGTAAGGGCATTGACGTAGTTGGTGGGCGGCTTGAGGGTGGTGAGCAGAATCTTCATTTTCGGATCGCTTCCTTTTTAATTTATTCTATGCTTGCCCGATCCTGTTTATGCTCAACCTCCATGCCGCTCCAACCAAAGCGCAAAAAGGAGATCAAAATGGAGATCATCGCAAGGATCTCGGTTACCGTTCCGCCGATGGAGCCGGCAAAGATGTTGTTGACCATCCAGGTGGGGGAGAGCACGCAGAATTGCACGATGCGGATCACCTTGCCGTTGCGGCTCCAGAGGGTGGCGGTGCAGAGCAGCTGGGCGGCGGTGATGGCGATGGAAAGGATGCCTTTATAGGTCAGGATACCCGCAGCTAAAAAGGCGGCCTCGATCGCTAAAAAGATCGGCAGGCTGCTCCATTTTCTGCCCGCCGCCAGCGCCGCACCCCGAAGGATGCTGACCCCGTTGAGGGCAGAGGCGGTATAATCGCCCAACAGCAGGAAATGCACGGTAAAGAGCGTTCCGCTGATGCCCTGCATGATATAGAGATGTTGATTCTTCTTTGCTTGGTAGGAAAGAACGTTGAAGGCAAAGGCAAAAATGCCGATACCCTGCGCTAAAATCGGAATCATGGGATCCTCCGTGCTGTTTTTTGCTATCATAGCAAAGAAAAAAGGTGGTGTCAAGCGAAAAAATGTAGACATTCGGTACTTTTTGCGGTATTATTAAAATAAGAAAACTATTAAGAGAGGTTCCTGTTATGAAAATTACATGGCTTGGGCAGGCGGGTCTTCTGCTGGAGACCGACCGTGCCACCGTTATGATCGATCCCTATCTTTCCGACAGCGTGGTGAAGGTCAATCCCCGCAACTACCGCCGCGTGCCGGTGGAGGAAAGGTTTTTTGAGGTGAAGCCGGATATTATGATCTTCACCCACGATCATCTCGACCATTTCGATCCCGAGACCGCACCGCGGTTTATCAACGATGAAACGGCCGTTACGGTGCTGGCGCCCACCAATGCCCGCGCCTTGGCGATGAAGCTGGGGGTGGGGCAGAACAACTACGTGCTGTTCGACCGTCATACCGAGTGGACCGAAAAGGGGCTGCGTTTCAAAGCAGTGAAGGCCTGCCACAGCGATGCCACCGCCATCGGCGTCATCATCGAGGACGGCGAAAAGACCTACTACGTTACCGGCGATACCCTCTATAATACCGAGATCTTCGCCGATCTGCCCCCAAAGATCGACGTGGTATTTCTGCCGATCAACGGAGTGGGCTGCAACATGAACATGGAGGATGCCGCCCGCTTTGCCGAGAAGATCGGTGCCAAGACGGTGGTGCCGCTCCACTTCGGCTTATTCGACAATCTGCGCGGGGAGGATTTTCCTTGCGATAAGAAGGTTGTTCCGACCTATTATAATGAAATCAAAATCTGAAAGGAGACTACATAAATGGGACTGATTAAAGCAGGATTTGGTGCCCTCGGCGGCACCTTGGCAGATCAATGGAAGGAGTTTTTCTATTGCGATGCCATCGACAACGACGTTTTGGTGGTGAAGGGGCAAAAGCAGGTCAGCGGCCGCTCCTCCAATACCAGAGGGCATGAAAACATTATCTCCAACGGCTCCGGCATCGCCGTGGCCGATGGGCAATGTATGATCATTGTGGAGCAGGGCAAGGTGGTGGAGGTTTGCGCCGAGCCGGGCGAGTATACCTACGACACCTCCACCGAGCCTTCCATCTTCACCGGTAAGCTGGGGCGTGGGATCTTGGATACCTTCAAGACCATCGGCAAGCGCTTCACCTACGGCGGCGATACCGGTAAGGATCAGCGGGTCTATTACTTCAATCTCAAGGAGATCACCGATAACCGCTACGGCACCGCCAGCCCCATCCCCTTCCGTGTGGTGGTGAATGAGGCGCTGGGGTATCAGCTTTCGGTGGATCTGCGGTGCAACGGTGTGTATTCCTACCGTGTGGCCGATCCCTTACTGTTCTATACCAACGTTTGCGGCAACGTGGAGGAGGAATATCACCGCTCCGAGATCGATAGCATGCTCAAGGGCGAGCTGCTGAACGCCCTCCAGCCTGCGCTGGCCAAGATCGCCGCGCGGCGGATCGCCTATTATGAGATCCCCGCCCATACGGTGGAGATCACCGACGCCCTCAATGAGGTGCTGACAGCGAGTTGGAAGGAAAAACGCGGCTTGGAGCTGTTCTCCATCACCGTCAACAGCCTGACGGTGCCTGAGGAGCAGCGCAAGAAGATCACCGAATGGGAAGAGAATGCCATGACCCTCAATCCCAATACGGCCGCCGCCCGCCTGGTGGGTGCGCAGGCCGATGCCATGCGCAGCGCCGCCGAAAACGAAGCGGGCGCCATGAACGGCTTTATCGGGATGGGCATGGCCATGAACGCAGGCGGTGCCAATCCGCAGAACCTCTACGGGATGGCTGCGCAGCAGCCTGCCCCCGCTGCCCCCGCTGCCCCCGCCGATGGCTGGAAATGTGCCTGCGGGGCGATCAGCAGCGGTAAATTCTGTACCGAGTGTGGTGCCAAAAAGCCCGAGGCAGGCTGGAAATGTGCCTGCGGCGCGGTCAACAGCGGTAAATTCTGCCGTGAATGCGGCGCTAAAAAGCCGGGCGGTATGAAATGCGATAAGTGCGGCTGGACCCCCAAGGAGGGCGAGCCGATCCCCAAATTCTGCCCCGAGTGCGGCGACCCCGTGACCGGGGATGACCTGACCTGATGTCGGGCACCCGAGATTTCAAATGCCCGAACTGCGACGGCATTGTGACCTTCGACAGCGCAACGCAGTCGGTTAAATGCCCCTATTGCGATGCGCAGTTCGACCCCAATGCCTTTATGGCCTACGATGCCGAGCTGAAGCAGGAATCGGAGGAGCTTTCCTTCGACCTGAGCAGCGGGGAATGGGCAGAGGGCGAGGCCGAGCAGATGCGGGTCTATGCCTGCCGCTCCTGCGGCGGCGAGATCATCGTTGAGGCCACCACCTCTGCTTCCTCCTGCCCCTTTTGCGGCAGTGCGGTGGTCATGAAGGGTCAGCTGGCGGGCAAGCTCCGCCCCGACTACGTGATTCCCTTTCGGGTCAGCAAGGCGCAGGCCAAGGAGGGGCTGAAAAAGTTCATGAAGGGGAAATGGCTGGCACCGAGGATCTTTCGGAACGTCGACCGTCTGGATTCCGTCAAGGGTCTTTACGTCCCGTTTTGGTTCTTTAATGCGGAGGTGGATGCAACCGTTCGCTTTTCCGCTTACCGCGTCCCCGATGATGATCTCAGCGAGGTGGAGCGCTGCTATGCGCTCTTTCGCAGCGGCTCGGCGGGATTTCGCCATATCCCCGTCGATGGCTCCAAAAAGATGCCCGATGCGCTGATGGAGTCGATCGAGCCCTTCAATTTTAAGGAGGCGCGGGCTTTTCGCTCCTCCTATCTGGCGGGATATTTGGCCGATCGCTTCGACGTGGACGCCGATCAGAGCCGCAAGCGGGCGGAGCAGCGGCTGTATCGCACCACCGAGGATGCTTTTCGTGAGACCGTTCCGCCCCTTTACAGCAACGTTCGGGCGGTCAACAGCAGGGTTACCGTTAAGGAGAGCAAAACCCTTTACGTGCTCTGCCCGGTCTGGCTGCTGAACACCACCTGGAAGGGCAAGCGCTATACCTTTGCCATGAACGGGCAAACGGGGAAATTTATCGGCGATCTGCCGATCGATAAAAAGCGGGCCTTTTGGCTTTGGCTGGGGCTGAGCCTCTTGGGCGGCGGCGTGATCTATCTGCTGCTGTATCTGCTTCGGCAGGGAGGGCTGCTCGGATGAAAAAATATTTGATTTTATGCCTGATCCCGCTTTTGATGCTGAGCCTATGGTTTCCCGCCGCCGCAGAGTTTGATCTGCTGGTGGATGAGGGCGATTGGTTGAGCGATGCGCAGGAGGCGGAGCTGGAAGCCCTGCTGCTGCAGATGACCGACCGCAACGCCTTTGATATTGCGGTGCGGATCGTTTCCTCCTGCAACGGCGCATCCCCCGAGGAGGTGGCGCAGGCCGCCTTTATCAAGGATGGGCTGGGCAAGAAAACCTACGGCGGCGTTTTGCTGCTGCTGGATATGGAAAAATCGGAAGACTATTTGTACGTTCAGCAGGCGCCCAAGCGGCCGATGCTCCCCTTGGAGGGGCGGCAGAAGGTGCATGTGGCCTTCGACGTATACGTGGAAAAGGGGGAGCCCGAGAAGGCGATCCGAGCCTACGCTACCACCTGCGACGAGGTGGTTACCACCATGCGGCTGACCGGTGAGCTGAGCTACGTGCGCCCGCTGGAATGGTACTATATCCCCATTGCGTTGGGGATCGGGATGCTCCTGGCCGCCGTGCCGGTGCTGCGGTTGTGCGGCAGGCTGCAGGTGGTGCGGCAGCATACCGATGCGAAAAACTATCTGCGGGAGGATAGCCTGCGGGTAACCGAGCAGAGCGAAAGCTACCTTCACGATCGGGTGGCCTTCCGCACCCCGCGATCGATTTTTAAACAGATTAAGTGATACCGATAGAGGAGATATGAATGGCTGTTTTGCAAGATTTTAAATGTCCGAATTGCGACGGCGTCGTGTCCTTCGACAGCGGGTCGCAAACGGTTAAATGCCCGTTTTGCGAATCGGAATTTGATCCCAACGCCTTTATGACGTTGGATGCCGAGCTGAAGAAGGAGGCGCAGGAGCAAGAGCCCGTTTGGGAGGATACCTCGGGCAGCGAATGGGCAGAGGGGGAAGCCGAGCGGATGCGGGTTTATGCCTGCAATTCCTGCGGCGGCGAGATCCTCGCCGATGAAACAACTGCCGCAACCACCTGTCCCTACTGCGACAGCACGGTGGTGATGAAGGGTCAGCTGGCGGGGGATCTGCGCCCCGACTACCTCATTCCCTTCCGCATCACCAAGGAGCAGGCGAAGGCGGCGCTGAAGGCGCATATGAAGGGCAAGTTTTTGGCCCCGAAGGCCTTCAAGGATGAAAACCATTTGGATGAGATCAAGGGGCTGTACGTGCCGTTTTGGCTGTTCAGCGCCGACGTGGCGGCGTCGATCCATTACCGCGCCACCGACGTGCATCGGTATGAAACGCCGAGCGCCAGCGTTCGGGAGGTGCGCCATTATGCCGTTCTGCGGGGCGGCACGGTGAGCTTCAGCCATATCCCCGTCGACGGCTCGGAAAAGATGCCCGACGACCTGATGGAGTCCATCGAGCCCTATGATTTTAAGGATGCGCAGGCGTTTAACGCGGTGTATCTGGCGGGCTTTTTGGCCGACCGCTACGACGTGGATGCCGAGCAAAGCAAGGAACGCGCCAATGTGCGAATTCGCCGCACCACCGAGGATGCCTTTCGCTCCACCCTCAGCCGCTACGAAACCGTTACGGTGGAGCAGAGCAACATTGCGCTGAGCGGCGGCAAGACCAACTACGTGCTGTATCCCGTCTGGCTGCTGAATACCTCCTGGCGGGATAAGCGCTATACCTTTGCCATGAACGGGCAAACGGGGAAATTCGTCGGCGATCTGCCGATCGATAAAAAGCGGGCCTTCTGGCTGGGTGCCGGGCTGACCGCTCTCTTTTCCGCCCTGTCCTACGGCGTGATGCTGTTGCTGAGATTTGGAGGGATCATCTGATGAAAAAGCTATTGATTTTAATGATGATCCCCTTGCTGATCATGAGCCTTTGGCTCCCTGCGGCGGCAGAGACGGATCTGCTTTGCGATGAATCGGGCTGCCTGAGCGCATCCGAGGCGGCAAGGCTGGAGGCTTTGCTGCAGGAGGTTTCCGACCGCAATGATTTCGACGTAGCGGCGGTGATCACAGATCGAACCGACGGCAGTTCGCCGTCCTTTTATGCAAGCTCTCTTTATCATAGCGGCGGTTACGGCAGGCGGCGGGAAAACGGCGGCGTATTGCTGCTGATCTGCACCGTCTCGCGGGACTATTATCTGCAGGAGGACGTGCAGAACCAAACCCTCGGCGAGGATGGCCTGCAGCGGCTGACCGACGATATCGTTCCCCTCCTGAAGAAGGATGATTTTGCGGGCGCGGTGGAGCAGCTTGCCCTAACCTGCGATGAGGTGGTAACCACCGTGCGGGAGGAGGGCAGCTATACCTACGTTCCCGCGCTGGAATGGTATTTTATTCTGCTGGCGATCGGCATCGGCCTGCTGCTGGGCTGTTTGGTGGTGTTCTTGTTTGCCTCCAAGCTGCGCAGCGTACGCCATCAGGCGGGTGCACGCAACTACATGAACGAGGGAAGCCTCTGCATTACCGAGCAGCAGGATCAGTTCCTTTACCATACCGTTACCCGCATTCCGCGGCAGCAGAGCAGCGGCTCGGGCGGGGGCAGCAGCTCCGGCGGCAGCGGCGGTAAATTTTGATTGACGAAAGCGGTTTTGCTTTGTATAATAAAAGCAAGTCTGAAAATAAAGGAGAAATTAAAAAAATGAGCAGAGAGCGTTTGGGAAGCCGCATGGGCTTCATCCTGCTGAGCGCCGGCTGCGCCATCGGCGTTGGTAACGTTTGGCGTTTCCCCTCCATGGCAGGTGCCCATGGCGGCGGTATTTTCGTGTTGTTTTATTTGTTGTTTTTGGTGTTGCTGGGTCTTCCGGTTATGACTATCGAGTTTTCCCTCGGCAGAGCCAGCCAAAAGAGCCCCATTTATATGTGCCGTGAGCTGGAGAAGCCCGGCCAAAAATGGCATTGGCACGGCAAGGCGTCCCTGGTTGCCAACTGCCTGCTGATGATGTTCTATACCTCCGTTACCGGCTGGTTCTTCTATTATTTCTATAAGTTCATCTCCGGCGACATGACCAAGCTTGCCGCAGGCATTACCGAGAAGTACGGCGAGATCTCTCAATCCGCCGAGGCCACCAAGGCGCTCAGCGATGAGGTCGGCGGTGTGTTTGGCGGGATGGTCGGCAGTGCGCTGATCACCGTTGCGGTGGTTGCGCTGGTGGTCGTTCTGGGCTTTTTGATCCTCTCCTTCGGCTTGGAAAAGGGCGTGGAGCGGGTCACCAAGGTGATGATGAGCGCATTGATCGTTTTGATGGTGGTGCTGGCGGTAAACAGCTTCACCATGAGCGGTGCCAAGGAGGGTCTTTCCTTCTATCTCATTCCCGATTTCAGCAAGTTCAGCGCCCAAACCATCGTGCAGGCCATGAACCAAGCCTTCTTCACCCTCTCGCTGGGTATCGGCTCGATGGCGATCTTCGGCAGCTATATTGATAAAAAGCGCTCGCTGATGGGCGAATCGGTCAATATTTTGGTATTGGATACCTTTGTTGCGATCACCGCAGGCTTGATCATCTTCCCTGCCTGCACCACCTACGGTGTTCCCACCGAGGGCGGCCCCAACCTGCTCTTTAATGCCATGGCCACGGTCTTCAGCGATATGCCCGGCGGCCGCTGGTGGGGCTCGATCTTCTTCCTCTTTATGATCTTTGCGGCAATGTCTACCATCATTGCCGTGTTCCAGAATATTCTCGCCATGGTGCGGGAGCTCACCGGCTGGAGCATCCGCAAGGGCTGCGTCATCTGCGGCATTGCCCTGCTGATCCTGTCTGTCCCCTGTGCGCTGGGCTTCAACGTCTGGAGCGGCTTCGTTCCCTTCGCCGAAGGCTCGGGCGTTTTGGATCTGGAGGATTTCCTGGTCAGCAACATTGCGCTGCCGCTCGGCTGCCTTTGCATGGTGCTGTTCTGCGTTAAGAAGAACGCATGGGGCTTCGATAATTTCATGAAAGAGGCCAACGCAGGCACCGGCTTAAAGGTCAAGCGCTGGATGCGTCCCTATATGACCTACGTGTTGCCGATCGCCATCATCGTATTTTTCATTATCGGCATCGTAAACTTCCCCTTTGCGGGCTCTAAAGAAGCGCCCTTTACCATTTGGGGTTGGATTACAAGTTTATTTTAATGTGATTCGAAAATCCGCAAGCGATTGCTTGCGGATTTTTCTTGTATATTCGGAACTTTTGTGGTATTCTTAATAACGGTGATTTATGAATGTATAAAGAATTGACCTGTATTATGGATATCAGTGAGCGGATGCTGGTCTGCGGGGCGGAGATCAGCCGTGTGGAGGAGAGCATCCAGCGGATGGGTGCCGCCTTCGGTGCGGTGCGGGTGGATGCCTTTATCATCACCAGCAGTATGGTGGTGACCCTCCACGACGGCGAGCATCACGCCTATACTCAAACCCGCCGCGTCCAGACCATCGGCACCGATATCGAGGCGCTCCACGCCCTCAACGACCTCTCCCGCCGCATCTGCTCCGAGCAGCTCTCCGTTGAGCAGGCGGAGGAGGCATTTCAAAAGGCGGTGCAGGGAAAGCGCTATCCCAAATGGATCAAGGGCCTTTCCTACGGTGTGATCTCCGGAGCGTTTGCCCTCTTTTTCGGCGGCGGCTGGCGGGACAGCGCCGTTTCCTTCGGGATCGGTATCCTGCTGGCGGTGGTTGTTCTGCTTTGTGAGCGGGTGCGGCTCAATAAGATTTTTGCTAAGTTTTTTTGTACCTTTTTTGCTACGCTCCTGACCTTTTTTGCCTTGAAGTTGGGCATGATCCAAACGGTGGATCATGCCATCATCGGCTTTATCATGACCCTCATCCCCGGCGTCGGGCTGACCAACGCCCTGCGGGATCTCTTTGTTGGGGATAGCATTGCGGGTCTGCTGCGCACCATCGAGGCGGTGCTCTTTGCGCTGGCCATTGCGGGCGGCTACCTGCTGGCGGCCTTTTTGATGGGAGGGCTTGCGGTATGAGCAGAATCGAGCTTTTGCAGATCCTTACCGGCTTTTTAGGGTCGGTTGGATTTGCCGTCCTTTTCAATATCCGCGGAAAACGCTTGGTTGCCGCTTCGATCGGCGGCGGGCTTTCCTGGCTCTTTTACCTGCTGCTCAATCGGCTGTTTTCCAACGACGTGTTGTGTTACTTTTTGGTTTCCGTCTTGCTGGCGATCTATGCCGAGGTGATGGCGCGGGTACTCAAAACGCCAACCACCACCTTTATCACCACCGGCTTGATCCCGCTGGTGCCGGGAAGCTCCCTCTATTATACCATGACCTATGCCTTCAGCAGGCAGGGCGAGGCCTTTTTGGAAAAGGGGATCTATACCCTTGGCCTTGCGGGCGCCTTGGCCTTCGGTATCATCCTCGTCGCAGGTGTTACCGCCGCTTGGCGGCGGTTTTCCCCGCGTTCATGAATTCGCAGAGCGCCGTTGGGCGCAGGAAAGGAGAAAACAAAAATGAAAGTATGTGTAGTGCAACCGTGGTATTCCTTTAATTATGAGGACACCGAAAAATGCTTTAACGGCATGGTGGAGTTGATCGATCAATGCGATGCGAGCATGGATCTGATCGTCATCCCCGAATACGCCGATATTCCCGCTGCCCAAGGCTCGGCAGAGCGCTTTCATGCCTCCATCGAGAAATATAACAGCGTGATTTTGGAAAAGGCCAAGGAGACCGCCAAGCGGTGCAATGCGTTGGTCTTCTGCAACTGCGCTTATGAAGGCAAAAACACCACCCATTGCATCGACCGCAACGGCGAGGTGGTTGGCCGCTACTTTAAGGCCCATCCCGCTCCCAGCGAGGTCAAAACCGTCGCCGAGGGGGGCAACGAGGTGGATTGCTCCTATTCCTATGAGTTCCGCAAGCCCGACGTGGTGGAGATCGAGGGCATCCGTTTCGGGTTTATGACCTGCTACGACTTCTATTTCTACGAGAATTTTGCGCCGCTGGCGCTGGAGAACGTCGATGTTATCATCGGCTGCTCCCATCAGCGCACCGATAGCCATCAGGCGTTGGATATCATCAACCGCTTCCTCTGCTATCATACCAACGCCTACCTGATCCGCGCATCGGTCTCGTTGGGCGAGGAGTCCCCCATTTGCGGCTGCAGCTGCATCATTAAGCCCGACGGCACTCCGCTGGTGGATATGAAGAGCAAGATCGGCCTCGGCATCGCCGAGATCGATCCCCATGATAAGTATTATAAGGCCGCAGGCTTCCGCGGCAAGGAAAAGGCCCACTATGAGTATATCGAGGAGGGGCGCCGCCCCTGGCTGTATCGCAACGGCGGTCCCGGTGTGGTGGTCTTTGATCAGTATATGCCCTATCCGCGGCTTTGCGCCCATCGGGGCTTCAGCGCTGTTTTGCCCGAAAACACCATGCCCGCCTACGGCGCCGCCATCGCCCTCGGCGCAAAGGAGATCGAATTCGATCTCTGGCGCACCACCGACGGCGTCATCGTCTCCTGCCACGACAGTGAACTGGATCGGGTCAGTAACGGCACCGGTCGGGTGGATGAGCATACTTTTGCCGAATTGCAGAAGCTGGATTTCGGCGTCAAGAGCAACGAAAAGCTGGCGGGCCTGCCTATTGCCACCTTTGAGGATATTTTGCAAAAATTCGGCGGCAGAACCATTATGAATATCCATATTAAAAGCAAGACCGGCTCGGAGGTGCCCGATGAATATATTCATCAGATCGTCGGCCTGCTGGATCAATACGATTGCCGTAAGCACGCCTATTTCATGTGCGGCAACGATAATCTGCATCGCGTTACCAAGCGGCTTTATCCCGATATGCGTTGCTGTGTCGGCGCAGGAAGAGATCCTTGGAAAATCGTTGACCGTGCCATCGAGATGGGCTGTGAAAAGGTGCAGCTCTTTAAGCCCTATTTCAATCAGGAGATGATTGATAAGGCCCATGCCCACGGCATCCGCTGTAACATATTCTGGTCGGATGATCCCGAGGAGGCCAAGCAGTTCCTTGCCATGGGCATCGACTGTATCCTCACCAACGACTACCTCAATATTTCCAACGCATTGGAGCTGAAATGATGAACCGACCCTGGCTTGCCCATTACGGCAGTGTGCCGCACCGTTTAGAATACCCCGCAGGCAGCATGAGCGACGCGGTTTTCGCCGTTGCGGAGCGGTTGCCGCGGGCGGATGCGCTCTCCTTTATGGGGCGGAGTATCTCCTATGAGGCGGTCGCAAAAGAAATCGAAAAAACCGCCGCCGCCTTTTATGGCTTAGGGATCAAAAGAGGGGAGCGGGTAACGCTTTGTATGCCCAACGTGCCCCAAACGGTCTATTGCCTCTATGCCCTCAATGCGCTGGGGGCGGTCGTCAGCCTGGTGCACCCCCTTTCGGCAGAAAAGGAGATCGTCTTTTATCTGCGGGAGGTGGAAAGCCGTGTGCTGATCACCCTGCAGCAGTTTTATGAGAAGGCGGTGGCCGTGGAGAAGGAATATCCCCTCGAGCGGCTGATCATCACCGATATCGACGATGCCCTTTGCGGCATGAAGAAAATCGGATATAAACTGACGCTGAAGCGCAAAAATCCCAAGGTAAAAACCGCGGGCAATACCCTCCTTTGGCGGGATTTCCTTGCCCTCGGCAAGGGGGATTATCCCAAGGCGAATACCACTGCCGCCGATGGCGCGATCATCCTCTTTTCGGGCGGCACCACCGGCACCTCCAAGGGCATCCTGCTCTCCAACGGCAGTTTTAATGCCCTCGCCCTCCAAACGGCGGCGATGGCCGCTCACCCAATCGAGGGCAAACGGATCCTGGCGGCGATGCCGATGTTCCATGGCTTTGGCCTCGGGGTCTGCGTTCATACGGCGCTGGCCTGCGGGATGTGCTCCATTTTGGTGCCCCGCTTCAACGTTAAGGACTATGCCAATCTGATCAAAAAGGAAAGGCCCAACTATATTGCAGGCGTGCCCACCCTCTATGAGGCGCTCACCCGCACCGACTATTTAGACGGCGTTGATCTCGGCTTTTTGCTGGGCGTTTTTTCGGGCGGCGACAGCCTTTCGGTGGAGCTCAAGCGAAAGATGGATCAATTCCTTGCCGACCGCGGCGCAACCATTCGGATCCGCGAGGGCTACGGCACCACCGAATGCGTTACCGCCAGCTGCCTCACCCCCGATCAAGAGGAGCGGGAGGGGAGCATCGGCGTGCCCTATCCCGATATGGACTATTGCATCTGCAGGGTGGATTCCACCGAGGAGCTGCCTTACGGCGAGGAGGGCGAGATCTGTCTCACCGGCCCGACCTTGATGCTGGAATATCTCAACCATCCCGAGGAAACGGCGGAGGCGCTCCGCCTCCATGCCGACGGCCGCCGCTGGCTGCATACCGGCGATCTGGGGATGATGGATGCCGATGGCTTCGTTTATTTCCGCCAGCGGCTGAAAAGGATCATCGTCACCAGCGGATATAACGTCTACCCCTCCCAAATCGAAAACGTGCTGGACGGCCATGAAAAGGTGCAGCTCAGCTGCGTGATCGGTGTGCCCGATTCCTATCGGGGGCAGCGGGTCAAGGCCTTTGTTGTGCCCAAGGCGGGAATCACTCCCGATGATGCCCTGCGGCAGGAGCTGCTGGCCTATTGCGAGCAGTACGTGGCGAAATATGCCCGCCCGCGGGAGCTTGAATTCAGAGAGGATCTGCCCAAAACCTTGGTCGGCAAGGTGGCTTATAAAAAGCTGGAAAAATGAATAAAAAAATCCCCTGATGGGGGATTTTTTTATTGTAGACGAAAACCACGCGATAGTCGCGTGGTTCAAAAAAAGGTTTACCGATGAAAAAAATCCTCCGATTGTGATAAAATAGGAACGACCTGCCAGTCGAACCAGAACACAATCGGAGGATTTATCTATGAAAAATG
>JAFQKO010000123.1 GCA_017396865.1 Clostridia bacterium
CATTTTTCATAGATAAATCCTCCGATTGTGTTCTGGTTCGACTGGCAGGTCGTTCCTATTTTATCACAATCGGAGGATTTTTTTCATCGGTAAACCTTTTTTTGAACCACGCGACTATCGCGTGGTTTTCGTCTACAAAAAGGGCGTAAAAACATTCGTTTTTACGCCCCACATTTTTACAGAAGATCCTTAACAACCTCGGGGAAGGTGGTATAGTCGTCGATGGTGAGGAAGTTGAACTCCGAGCGATACACCGACTCATCGTTGCCGCCGGGGCCGTAGTCGTCGCCGATATACACCACCTCATCGTAGGCAATGCCCCGCTCATCGCAATACTTTTTAAGGGCGTAGGCCTTATTGAAGGGGAAGGGCGCCATATCGAAGGAGCTGCTGCCGCCCACAAAGACGGTGAAATCGCTGAACACCCGCTTCACGTCGTCGTAGATGGCGCGGCGCTTACTGCGATCGGGATCGAAGGCCAGCTTATCCTCCTGCTTGGCGGCGGTGCCGAGGATGGGGAAGGTGACGCAGCCGGAGCTATGGAACTCCACGTTATTGCCCGCAAACGTGGTGAAGCCGTACTTCTCCCGCAGGGCGGTGACCCGCTCCTCCACGCTTGCACGGTCGCAGGGGACAACCTCATCGTTTTTAATTTCCAGCGCTTTGGTATCGGCATTATACTCGGCATACTGCATTCCGTAGTTGCCCAGAATGTCGATGGGAAATTCATTCATCTGCTTAAACACCCGCATACACATTCCTGCGCCCACCATCAGCAGCTTATACTTTTTCGCCAGCCTCCGCAATACGGCGGCGTGCTCCTCGCTCAAGGGGGTTTTATGCTGGGTCAGGGTGCCGTCCAGATCCATGGCGATCAATTTAATCTTCTTCATTGGCTTCTTCCTCTTTACTTTCTTATTTAAATTCATTATAATGAAATAAGCAACAATAATCAACAATATTTGAAAGATTGCATAATATTCGAAACAAATCAACGCATATTCTGCGCAATCGCGCAAAATGTGCGCAAAAAGGAGCGAAAAGGGATGGTTAAAAACGAACGGCAGGGGCAGATCTTTGCCCTTTTGAGCGAGCGGGGGTATCTTTCGGTTAAGGAGCTGAGCGCACTGCTCTACACCAGCGAATCCAGCATACGGCGGGATCTTTCGGCGCTGGAGCAAAAGCGGCTGATCCGCCGCAGCTACGGCGGTGCGGAGCTGACCGCCGCGCCCAGCCGCGTGATCCCCTTCAACACCCGCAGCTACGACAACGCTGCCCAAAAGCAGCAGATCGCCGCCAAGGCGGCGGCCTTGATCAAGGAGGGGGAGCTGATCTTTCTTGACCAATCCTCCACCTGCTATTTCTTGGCGCAGGCGCTGATGGATTTCAAGAGCCTGACCGTTGTGACCAACAATTTAGAGATCCTCAACCTCTTAGCGCCCACCGGCCTGACGGTGATCGCCTCGGGCGGGGTGGTGAGCCGCGTGAACACAAACTGCCTGATCGGCAACAGCGCCCGCCGCACCTTCGGAGAGATCTACGCCGATTGGATGTTCTTCTCTGCCAAGGCACTCTCCGCCGACGGCGTCATCACCGACTGCACCCAAGAGGAGACCCACGTGCGGGAGATGATGCTGAAAAACGCAAAGAAGCGGGTGTTTCTCTGCGACGAGGCAAAGATCAACACCCGCTCCTCCTACCGCCAATGCGATCTTTCGGAGATCGATATCGCCATCAGCGAAGGGCATGGCTTAGAGCCGTTTCAAAGGGCGTTTCCCGCCCTGATTATTCAAAGGTAACGGTGGCAACGGTATCGGGCAGCAGCTCGATATACCACCATTGGCCGCCCCGTTCAAACTGCACCTGCGCCTTCTTATCGTTGGGGTTGACCAGCATCAGGGCGGCGGAGCCATCGGCATTTTCCGCCAGCACGCCAACGACCTCCATCGACTGCTTGGGATAATAGGCCATGAGCTGCGCCTGCGCACCGAAGCTGAGGGGGCGCACCTTCGCCTCCCCATCCACAAAGGGTGCAAAATGCCGCAACGCCGCATACTGCCCGCTATAAGAAAGCTCGCCCGAAATACGGTTACGGGTGACCAGCCCGCCGCAGAAGAAGGGCCCCACGTTCGGGCCGCCCGTTTCGTCCAGCATCAGGTTCCAGCCATTGAAGGAGCGATAGCCGCAGCCCAGCACCTTCGCCAGCATCATGCCCCACTTGCACCAGTCGGTGTCGTAGTGATCATACAACCGCGGGCCGCCCTCGGTGAAATGCAGACCCAGCGCGGGATACTTCTCCTTCAGGAACAGCGTTTCTTCGATACAGCCGTGATAGTAATGGAAGGCAACGCCGTTGCATTGCTCCTTCAGGTCGGGGAAGGTGGAAAGCTCCCAATCGACCCAGCGCTCGGCGCCGTCGAAATTATGGTCGTAGAGCCAGATCTCGGTGGAGAGCCCCGCCTCGCTCAGCTTTCTGCGCAGGGCGGCAACGTACTTCGCCTCGGTATCCGGCTGCCAGCCGCAGGCAGGCATCTGCCCCCGCTGGTCGGTTTCCGGCTCATTCTGCGGGGTGAGCGCCGCAATGGGAATCCCCGCCTCCGCATAGGCCTTGAGATAGGAAACGATATACTCGGCATAGGCCTCCACCATCTCCGGCCGCATATACCCGCCGCAGATGCTGCCGCCTGTTTTGGCCCAGGCGGGCGGGCTCCAGGGGGAGGCCAACAGCTTCAGGTTGGGATTGATCTCCAAAATCTCCCGCAGGATGGGAATGATATAATCCAGATCCCGCTCGATGGAAAAGGCGGCGGGATCGGCATCGGCATAGGTATACAGCTCCGCCGAATAATCGCTGGAGCCGATGCTCAGCCGCCCGACCTGCAGACCCAGCCCCGCCCCGCCGTAGATCGACCGCAGCAGCTCGGTGCGTGCCTCCGGCTCCATCTGCGCCAGATTATAGCAGGAGCTGCCGGTGATGGCAACGCCAAACCCCCAAAAGCCGCTGCTTGCCTCGCCGCAGGGAACGGCGGTTTTAACCCCGCCTGCATATACGGCGGGTTGAATCGACGCGGGAATAAACGCACCGTATTGATTTGTATTATATTGGGTTACTTTCATGGTGAAATCCCTCCTTTTCTTTATTATAAAAAGAGAATTGCGGGAAAGCAATGTATTTTTTGTGTTTTTATTTGTAAAAAATTACCGTCTGCTTTTTATAGAACTTGAAAAACAGATCGAAAAATGTTATATTTAAGATCAGAGCAAGAGCCTCCCTCATCAGAGGGAGCCAAGGTTTGAATATAACAAAAGGAGGAAGCCCCATGGCCAAAAATCCAAACCAACAGCAAAAGCTGCTGCGGCTGCAGCAGATCTTTCTGCAGGAGACTGACGAAGCCCACCCCTTAACCATGAGCGAGCTGATCGCGCGGCTGGAGAGCATGGGCATCTCGGCCGAGCGAAAGAGCCTTTATGAGAATATCGAAACCCTCAACCTCTGCGGGATGGACATCCTTTCGGAGCGGCGGGGTGCGCAAACGGTTTACTATTCGGCGGGCGGCAATTTTGAGGCCGCGGAGCTGCGGCTGCTGGCCGATGCGGTGGCCTCCTCCCGCTTTATCACCGCCAAGAAATCCGATCAGCTGCTCAAGAAGCTGGGTGAGCTGACCAACCGCCACCAAAGCGCAGAGCTGCGGCGGCAGGTGCACGTGGCGGGTCGGGTAAAGAGCATGAACGAAACCATCTTTTATCTGGTGGACGATCTGCACCACGCCATCGACCGCAACCGCTCGGTCACCTTTCACTACTACGATTGGGTTTTAGAGGGCGGAACCCTCAAGCGCAAGCCCCGCCACGGCGGGAAAAGCTATTGCGTTTCCCCCTGGCAGCTGCTCTGGCAGGATGAATTCTATTATCTCATCGCCTTCGACCATGAGGCCGCCGCCATTCGCCACTATCGGGTAGATCGGATGGGGGATATCTCCCTCAACGAACAGCCCCGCCTCGGTGCGGAGCAGTTTGCGGAGATCCGCATGGACGACTACACCGCCCGCCTCTTCGGGATGTTCGGCGGCAAGCCCGAGCGGGTCGTTCTGAGCTGCCCCGAGCGGCTGCTGGGCGTGATGATCGACCGCTTCGGCAAGGACATTCGCCCCACGATGCGCCCCGACGGGCGGATCGAGATCCACACCGACGTTATCCCCAGCCTGCCCTTCTACGGCTGGCTGCTCTCGCTGGGGGAGGAGGCGCAGCTCGAAGCGCCCGAACACCTTCGGCAGGAATTTGAAACCACATTGAAAAGGAGAATAAACCATGGTTAAGCACATGATCATCTGGAAGCTGAAGGAGGATCTGGCCGATCCCGCCGCCGCTAAGGCTGCCATCAAGGCAGAGCTGGAGGGGCTGGTTGGCAAGATCGACGGCCTGCTGGAAATGCACATCCTCACCGAGGGCTTTGATTGCTCCGCAGGCGATATTATGATGGACTCCACGCTGGAGAGCAAGGCCGCACTGGACGCCTACCAAAAGAACCCCCTGCATCAGGCGGTTGCAAACGGCACCGTTCGCCCCAACGTGGCGCAGCGGCTTTCCTTTGATTACGAAGTATAAATATTGAGGCTGTCGCATAAGCGACAGCCTCTTTTCCTTTAATCGGGGGTACAGCTTTTAACAAATTGCCCGGAATCGGGCCCAAAGGTATAGTTCTTGTGCCCATAGGGCCAGATCTTGATCTTATAATCGGTGATGAGCCGCACCACTACGTTTTCCTGCAGCTCTTCCAGCAACGCCTCGTCGGAAATATCCCGCTTCGGCCAATAAGAAATCCTGATGTTTTCTGAAGGAACGTAATAGGCAACTTCCTCATTATTTTCGTTGAGATAATATTCAATGCGCGAGGTGTCCTCCCCCTGCTCGGCATATTCCGATCGGTCTCCGCGGAAAAAGTTTAATAGGTGTGTTTTATAATCCTCGCTGTAATCCCGATAATCTTCGGTTATTTTGATGGAATATTGCCGAATATAACAACCGTACTCTTCGTTCTTTTGCAATGCCAACAAAAAACGTTCACCGTTCGTCAAACGAACCGCCCTATCGGTTTCCCTCTTAGAAAAATACCACTCGTTGTTCTCATCTGCTTTTAAGCAGTACGGCTCTTTAATTCGGATTTCAGACGGTGCATCACCATAATACAGATCAGTGATCTGAAATTTGGTGAGCGTATAACCAAGCTGATAGTCCGAGGTATGACTTTCCCGCAATCCGGTTACATATCCGGCAACGATGATGCCATCCTCGCCGATCCATTCCATTAAATCGGAATAGGAAGTCTCTTCGTCGATCGTGACATAAGTCCCGAGATCTTCCGTTGTTTGCGTCGGAAACGCAGCGCAGGTTTCCAAATCAAACGTAACAACCGTCTCATTTCCGACTTGCTCGACCTTCATTCCATCCAAAAGCGGAGGATCTGATTCTTCAACCGATTCCACACGCTCTGTTCCTTCTTCCTTCGTTTCTGTTTCTTCTATATGGGTACCGGCCGCATTAAGAACGGTTGTAGTGACGTCCCCTTCGTCGGACTTAGCACGCTTGCAGCCGCCGACGGAAAATAATACAGCCAAAATAATAATCCAGTTTATTATTTTTCTCATTGAATAACCTCCTTATAGTATATCCCACTTTGTGACAAATCGCCTAATATCAATTGTTACAGGAAATGAATACATGGCATCCGGCGATGGATTCATAACTGAGATTGATTGATCCGTAGTATACCAGTTCACATCTTGAGGGCCTGTTATGTCTGGGTCTTCAACAAAAAGTCTTTGATATGTATGCGATAGTTTTAATGAATGTCCCAATTCATGAATGATAATTTTTAACACCATAGATCTGAACGTGTTCTCCGCTGGATATTTCGTTCTAATTCGATCAAGATCAATATAAACCATGGTCGAATGCCATTTTTCATTCACTCGATTTTGAGATGTATCGACCGTCAAAACACCGTTTACAACAAAGCGCGGCGAAGTTAAGCCCAAATACATACCGTCCGGATGTCCATTACTATCTGTACGGTCATATTGGCTCAAATTCTTCTTTTCAATAATTGCAAGTACGTTTGATGCCGTTGCATCAGTCGTTACTTCTATGGAAAAATTTCCGTCCAACGTGTTCCATTGATCAACGCAATCCTGAATCTCATCTAAAGTAAAATCATCTAACATAGAGTCATCCACTTTAACTTTATAATTACCCGGATGAGCACTGCCACCATAAAGCCCGTATGTGCCGTCCCAAGTGTCGGTAACACCATACACCTCCCACGTTTGGTTCGCTGCATAATCAAGTTCAGATTGCACTAAATTTCCATTGTTCATTTCAAGCGCACGATAATGACCGGTGCACCGAGACATTATAGTTACATAAAAGCGTAGCTCGCCGGTCGTCTCTCTATGATGCCAAATCTCAAATTTAAACTCCTGCCGCTTATCATTGGTGGTTCTGGGCGCCAAAACAACTGAAAGCCCTTCGGCAAAACCAGTTCCGGATATTTGAAGTGCAAGCGATGTATTTCCGGCGGGAATTATTTGATAATACCCGGTGGAACTTCCATTATAGGTTGTAGGAACAATATGAAAGGCCTGATTTAAAATGCCATTCATGTTTATCTGATAAATACTGTTGGTTGATACATTGCTACTCAGTGCCTTTTGAGTTGCTTTGTTTACAATAAAAACTTCATTAAGATGGGAGGACGAGGAAAGAGCGTTAATTACATCACTTCCTCCGGAAAGCGAATAGGTAACCGTTCCCAAAGAAGCATCGACCCAACCACGCTTGACCAGACCACTACCATCCAAATATTGAATAAAATAATATGTGACGTTGTTATATGGATTTACACGAGAACCTAAAACCATCAACGGATATTCATCGGCATAGATTTCTCCAATCCATTTATAGGTGTTTGTTGTTCCGGCAAAAGAAAGAACCTGCGTTGTTGCCGTGCAGACACCCGGCCGATAGATATCGTATTGTGTCCATGCAAAACCCGTTATATTTAACGATGATATTGGTACATAGCCGTATACCTCTTTTTGATTTTCATACCAATACACATAATAGTAATCATAGTCTCTGCTTACTAAAAATGCCCCTTGCCCGGCAGTAAATGTTTTTCCGGTTGAAGCGCAGCCTGTTCCATAAGGGGCATAATAGGCTGTAGCAGAAGTAACGAAGGTACACCACGGATTTGATCCGCCAAATGTCATACCGCAAGGAGCAACGGCAGATGAATCGCTCCCCTCTGATATAGGAATCAGAGGCGTTTCTCCAATGAGCGCATCCGAAGATGCATCTGATTGAGCACTTGCATTGAACCCGAGGGTTACGAGCAAGAGCGTTAAAATGGTTGCTAAAGCAATCCGCCTACAAAGGATCTTTTTAAACATAGTAACGCCTCCTTTAGATAGATTTATTGACCCTTCTGTTTTCAGTATAATAAATGAAAAATCAAAAGTCAACAAAATCGGAAAAGTGTAACATTTTTGTAAAGATTCTTTGTGACACCTCCACAAAAATCAACCTCTATCTTTGTGCAGTATGCAAAAAGCCATCCGAGAAGCTCTCGGATGGCTTTCCTTTAATTTTCGATATAGCGCATCAGGATGGTGGCAACCTGCGCGCGGGTGGCGCGGCCGTTGAAGTCGACGTAGACCGCATTATTTTTGGAAACGCCGTTGATCAGCCCCTCATGGACGGCCCATTGCACGGCGGTTTTTGCCCATGCGGGCGCCGCATCCCCATCGGCGAAGCTCTCAAGGCCTGCCAGCTCCGGCTCACTCGGATTCTGCCGCCGATCGAAGCGGAGCAGGATGGTGGCAAGCTGGGCACGGGTGATGGGTGCATTGGGATCGAAGCGGTTATCGCCAATCCCGTTGACAATTTCCTCCTCGGCAGCCCAATTAACGGCATCGGCAAACCAAGCGCCCTCCACCACGTCGGTGAAGCCGCCATCGGCCTGCGGCGCGGGGCTGCCCTCCATCCGATACAGCACCGTAACGAGCTGAGCACGGGTCATGGTTGCTTCGGGGGCAAAGAGGGTGGTTTCCATTCCGTTCATCAGCCCCGCATCAACCACGTATTCCACCGCAGACTGATACCAAGCGCCCGCAGGGATATCGCTGAAGCCGACGGTACAGGGCAGGCTCTTGCTCACGCCGTCGTAGGAAACGGTGAAGGTTGCGCTGCCGTACTGATTGGGGCGGCAATAATAGGAAACGTCCTTCAACGCCACGTAGGAGGTGCCGTGCAGATCGCAGGAAACCGAGAGCATGGCATCGGTGGAGACCAGCTTACCGCTGCGATCGAAGCGCGGCGCTTCGCCCACGATGTTGACCGCTGTGGTGGTACAGCCGCCCACAAAAAACTGCGCCCAATGGGTATAATAATAGGAGCCGTCCTTCACGTAATAGCCGCAGGCCATATGCTTATAGTCGCTATCCAGAATATTCCCGCGATGCCCCTCGCTGTTCATCCAGCCGTCCATCACCTCGGCGGGGCTGCGATAGCCCGCGGCGATATTCTCGCCCGCAGAATAATAATCAATATCATAAAGGTCCAGCGCCGTGAAGCACTGCTCGCCGTTGGGGCGGGTATGAGAAAAGAGGGTTTCGATCTCGGTGGCGCGCAGATCCGCTGCACCTTGCAGCTCATCAAACACCGACAACGGCTTGAGATTTGCCTTGGCACGCTGCTGATTGGTCAGCGAGAGCACCGCCCATTCCTCGGCGGAAAGATAGGCGGGCTGAGCGGCAGACGCCGCAAAGGGCAACGCCAAAACCAGCATCATCATACAGATCACGGAAAGAAAACGTTTCATTTCATTCATCCTCTCAAGAGAAAATGGAGAAGGGGGGATCCCTTCTCCAAAATCATAACAAATATTACGCCGATTGTCAAATCAAAGGTCGCAGAAGATGCGCTCCTTTGCGCTCTTTTTGGCCATCAGGCACATTTTGGCGCTCAGGATGCCGTCGGAAAGGGGCGCCTTGGAGTCCTCTAAGCCCCGCACCACGTTGGCGAAGTTCTTGATCAGCTCGGCATCGCCGCCGCTGTGGCCGTGGGTCTTGGGGATGTGGTGGCGCTCCACGTGGTCGCTGTTGTGGTAGAATACCGTCACGTCGCCGCTGTTGAAATCAAATTCCACCGTACCGTAGTAGCCAAAGAGCCGTGCGCCGCGGCGGCCTGCGCCCTTGCGGGCGATGAAGTCCTGCGAATAGACCACGTGCATCCCGTTTTCATACATCACCAGGGCGCTGCAGCTATCCTCGTTACCGGTATCCACCGCAAAGCAACAACCGGAATTCTCAATGAACGGCTCGCCGTAGCTTTCCACGTTGATATCGCTCTCGGGACAATCCTTGCGGCGGGGGCAATCCTTGCAAAGCTGACCTGCGGGCATATCGCCCTTAAAGACCTGCTTGGAGTCCATGGCGCTGATCTGCACGGGGCGCACGTCCAGCAGGGAATTGATGTAGTCGAAATCGTGGGTGGCCTTTTGCAACCAAAGACCGCCGGTCTCCGCCTCGTCGCGGTACCATTTATGATAGTAGCCGCGGGCGTAGTTGACGTTATTATAGGCCTGCACGTGGGCAACCTTACCGATCATGCCCCGCTGAATGATATCCCGCACCACGTTGACGATGGGTGCATTGCGCAGCGGGAAGGAAACGACCACCTTCTTATCGATCTCGGTGAGCGCCTCCAGCGCATGGAGCTGCTTCTCATCGATGGAAACAGGCTTCTCCAAAAAGGTGGGCAGGCCGTATGCGGCGGCCATCACCATGAACTTGGTATGCAGCGAGCAGCGGGTGCCGATCATCATGCAATCCAGCTTTTCGTTTTTGAGCATCTCCTCGGCGTCGGTATAGAACACCACGCCCTCATGCTCCTTATATTTTTCCTTCATCCCCTCCACGTCGGGGTCGCATACTGCGCGCACAACAAAATCATCATTTTTTGCCAGCCGTTCCACCAGCGGAGTCAGCCGATGGCCGCTGCCGATCACACCAATTTGATACATCTTATGATCCTCCTCAAAAGTTCTGCCATAAGGATACCAAAATTTTTTTAAAAAAACAAGCAAATATCTGTTCAAAAATAGCACAAATCTGCTATAATGAAGGGGTAGGAGGTGGATACGATGTTGATCTCACACGAACGGGTGATTACCGATCGCCCCTTGGCGCTCAATAGCTGCGGGCGGCAGGAGCTTGCCGACCGCGACCGTGTATGCGCCCGCCGCAACGGGCGGGGGGATTACCATATTTTGTATATCCTGCAAGGGCGGTGCTATGCCACCCTTGCGGGAAAGGAGCAGCAGATCGGGGCGGGGAATCTGATCCTCTACCGCCCCTATGAACCGCATTTTTATCGGTTCTTTGCCGCCGACCGCCCTGTTTCGCTGTATCTCCATTTCAGCGGTTCGGAGTGCGAGCGACTGTTGGCACGGTTCGGGTTGGATCGATCGGTTACCGAGATCGGGGTCAGCGATCGGCTGGAAAGCATCTTCTATAAGCTGCAGGATGAATATATCCTCAAAAAGCCCTTCTGCGAGGAGGTCTGCGCAGGGCTGTTGATGCAGTTTTTGGCGGCGGCGGGACGTAAACTGCAGGAGCACAATACCGCTCCCCTCTACCCCGGCAAGGGGATCGATCAGGCTTGCCTGATGATGCACCGCCATTTTTTTGAAAACCATCCCATTTCCTTTTATGCGGATTTTTGCCACCTGAGCGAGAGCCGCTTCTCCCATGCCTTTAAGGCGCGCACCGGGCTTTCGCCGAAAAGCTATCTTGCGCGGATGCGGGCAGAGATCGCCATCGACCTGCTGGAGACCAGCGATCTTTCCCTTTCGGAGATCGCCCGCTCGGTCGGCATCGAGGACAGCAACTATTTCAGCCGCTTTATCAAAAAACAAACGGGGCATACCCCGTCTTTTTATCGTAATGCGGAATAAGCGGCTATAAAATGCGCCGAACGTCTTTTGACGTTCGGCGCATTTAATTTTGTGGTTATCTTAATAAAGAGTCTGATTGTGGTAGACCCAGTCGATCTCCCGGACTATGTAATTGGGTTTCTCAAAATAAAGAAGGGTGTTATCCGTACTTATTCGATATTCCTTCCAATCAATAACATAGGGTTCATCCGTTACCAACGATTGTTCTGTCGAAATGACAACCGTAACGGACGGATCCTCTTTCAGAACCGCCACAAAGAAGCCGGGGTAGATGGCTGTTGTGGTGATATGAATTCCATCCTCTTGATCGCAGAAGCGTTTGTTTAGCGTAACCAAGTCCATAGATTCAAGCTCTATCTTCGGCGGTTCCAACAGCGATTTCATTGCCGCAACAGAAGCATCACTTAATTGATAATACGCCTGATCTGCGCGCAACTGTTTTGCCTGCAGATCGACAGCATATTCGCCGTAAAATAAACCGTCCGAATGAAACACCTGAACGATGTAGGGATAATCGGCCTCTTTTGCAGCGCTTGCCGTGATCGGTTCCGCCAGAAGAAATACCTGATCTGCCAATATTTTGGTATGGTCCTTACCAAAGCTAATAGAGCCGTTC
>JAFQKO010000124.1 GCA_017396865.1 Clostridia bacterium
CATTTTTCATAGATAAATCCTCCGATTGTGTTCTGGTTCGACTGGCAGGTCGTTCCTATTTTATCACAATCGGAGGATTTTTTTCATCGGTAAACCTTTTTTTGAACCACGCGACTATCGCGTGGTTTTCGTCTACAAAAACACGGTCGTCACATTGTGGCGACCGTTTGATATTTTTTAGGCGAGCAGCCCATCTCCCGCTTAAACACGGTGCAGAAATGGCGGCGAGAGGAAAAGCCCACCTCAAAGGCGATCTCCTCCACCGAATGCTCCGTTTGGGTCAAGAATCGCCTGATGCAGCGACTGCCCCGTTTGCTCCCGAAAGAGGGTAGCCACCGCCTTATCTATATACGAAATTTTTTTCTGTAAGCCGTGGGGCTGAGCCCAAACAATTTGTGAAACTGATTCGCATAATAGCTATAATCCGAAAAGCCGGATCGATCTGCAATTTCACCGATGGGTTCGTCGGTTGTTGCCAATAAATATGCAGAAAATTTCAGTCGATATTCCCTCAAAAAAATCGCCGGGGTAACTTGAAGCTGTTGGGTAAAAAGTGCACTAAAATGTCCGCGGGAAAGTCCAAGCGATTTTGCAAGCACGGAAATAGAAAGCGGTTCCCCCTGATGCATTGCGATCAGGTTCAACGCCCGCTCAACATGTGGATTCAAAGCCGTCCCGCACTCTTCAACGGTATCGTTGAACACATTTCGTTCCACCGAATAATAATGCAGTAGCTCATAAAACAAAGAAAAAAGTTTCCATCGGCAAAAAGTTTCTTCTGCGCGGCACATCTCAATCAATTCGACAAAGCAACGCTGAATCTCAACTTCGCCCGCTATCGCCCTATGAATCGGACATTGCTTGGTGATGCCGCTCTGCGCCAACGCCTGCTCTATCTCCCCCTTAAATGCAATCCAATAATACTCCCACGGCTCCTCGCAATCTGCCTGATAGCAGATCCGTGCTCCGGGAAACGCAAAAAAAGAGCATCCCTTTCCCAAGACATAGGAGCCTTTATCCGTATGATAAATTCCTTTGCCGCCAACAATATAAACCAGCAAATGATACGGTCGAATATGCGGCAGATTCGTATTCCCCGCTTTGCATTTTTCATGACCTGCAAACAAAATTGAAAAAGGCTCCGAATGGATCTCCCGAAAATAGTACTCCATATAATCGGCCTCTCTTTTCCTTATGTATTTTCCCACAATATTACATCCTTTCGATCAAAATGCAGAAATTTTTATGCATTAATCATACAATATTTCATAAATTCCATTTTTTATTATATATAAAAATTCCTTGGTATGCAATATAATAGAGAAAAAACGAAGGAGAAAAAACATGACACCAAGGGAAAATCTCATCGAAGCACTCTGCCGCCGCAACCCCCAATGGGTTCCTTTCGAGTTTCGTTTCTCGCCCGCCTTAGAGCAGGAATTTCAACACCGAACCGGTCAGAAGCATTATGAAGATTACTATAACTTTGATATCCGCACCGTTCGCCTGCCTGCAACCAAGCATCCCAATGATTACTCTTCTTATTTTAAGTCTCTCCCGCAAACCGCTTGGATCGATGAATGGGGAGTAGGGCATTTGCCGGGCAGCGTTGCCCATTTCGATCAATTTCTCCATCCGATGGCAGATTTTGAGTCTCCGAAAGAGGTTTATGATTTTCCGTTGCCGGATGTTCTGGCCAATTATCGCTGGATGGAGGTCGAGAAGCAGGTGCGCCATTTTCATGAGCGTGGCCTCGCCTGCCGTTTTTCTCAGATCAGTATCTTTGAACGAAGCTGGTATCTGCGGGGTCTTGATAATCTTCTTTGCGATTTGTTGACGGATGAGGAAATGGCCGAAGCCTGCCTTAAGCGCATGACGGATAACCAGATCGCCATGGCGCGCCGTGCCGCACAAAGCGGTGTCGATATTATCACCTTCGGCGACGACGTAGGCACCCAACGAGGCATGATGCTGAGCCGCCCGCTTTGGGTCAAATGGCTCAAGCCCCGTTTGCGCGCCGCCATTGCCGCTGCCAAAGAAGAAAATCCTCAAGTTCTCGCCTATTACCATTCCGACGGAAAGATTGAGGAAATTATTGAAGATCTGATCGAAGTCGGTGTTGATATATTAAATCCGATCCAACCCGAATGTATGGATCCCGTTGCCATCAAACGGCAATACGGGGATCGGCTCTCTTTTTGGGGCGCCATTGGAACGCAAACCACGATGCCCTTCGGTTCCCCGCAGGAGGTGGAAGAGACCGTCAAGCGAATGATTCAAACGGTCGGAAAAAACGGCGGATTCTGCTTAGCGCCTTCCCATCTGTTGGAGCCTGAGGTTCCTTATGAAAACGTTGAAGCACTGGTGCGTGCTGTTAAAAAATACGGACGCTACCTTTTTTAACAGTCAAAACGGTCGTCACATTGTGGCGACCGTTTGATATTTTTTAGGCGAGCAGGATCTCACCTGCCGCAATGCGGAGGAGATCACCCGCAGCGTTGCTTTGATCAAGGAGGCGCTGGAAATTTACGCACCCTTTGCCGAAAAACAGTTGATTTTCATGCATAGTTATGATATTTTAGATAACGGTCTCGAGATCGCCGCCTACGAAGACGGCACCGCCGTTTGCGGTAATTTTACCGACAAGCCGCAAACCTACAACGGCATCACCATCGAGCCCTGGGAGTATCAATGGATCTGATAAAAATCTTTACGGAAGCAACCCTGACCGAGCAGATCGCCTATATCTTAGGTATAGTCGGCGTTGTGGAATGCTTTTTCATCTTTTACAGCAAGACCCGCGAGCAGATCTTGTTCTTCAAGTTTCTTTGCGACGTCATCTGGCTGGCCAACTATCTGCTGCTGGGCAATATCACCGGCTCGGTGATCAACGGCATCAATATGGTGCGTGAGGTTGTTTTTTATCATCGCGGTAAAAAGAAATGGGCCACCTCCCATATCTGGGTGGCGGTGTTCCTGATCGCCAACCTCACCTCCCCCGTCTATTCGCTGGTCAGCGGCGCGGAAGGACTTTACGCCCTGCTCCCCGCCATCGGCAGCGGCCTCAATGCCTTTGCCTTCTACCATTCCAAGCCGCAGGCCACCCGCGCTATCGGCTTTGTGGCGCAGGCACTCTGGCTGACCTATACCATCTACGGCAGAAACCTGCTCTCCTCCGTCGCCAATATAGTGCTGATCATCTCCGCTGTGCTGGGCGCCATCCGCCAATACCGCGCCGATCGAAAAGAGAAACAAAATACAAAAAAATCCGATGCATAAGAGCCGTACTCCAAAGGATAGTAAAAAAGGAAGCACGAAATTTTCGTGCTTCCTTTCATTTTGTCTTATACCGTAACAAGCAGGGAAAATGTACGGCACATTTTCCACTTGTTAGGAGAACCTAATACCCTTTTCTAAACAAATATCATCTATTCAATAAATTGGAATTTGAATAGCAAGATTTTTTGAGATGTTATTGCTTATTCATAACACGTAGCAAAATGCTCTAAAACCGCCTTAAATAAAGGGTTTTTCGCAAACAACTCATTTCATCCCATCGTACG
>JAFQKO010000125.1 GCA_017396865.1 Clostridia bacterium
TGCACTCTGACGCTCAGTTCGCTGGCTCCTCCTCCGTTCCCGCCCACGTTGAAATGATGGGCCTGATCGGCGCAGGTAACAACCCCATGGTTGGTATGACTGTGGCTTGTGCTGTGGCAGTATCCGAAGCCCTGAAATAAGGTCAAACCTTTGAAATGGGCGATCTTTCCGTTTTTCCTCCCTCGACGTATCGACATACGCCTTCGCTCGGAGAAAACGAAAATCTCATCCCATTTGAAAGGTTTGAAAAATCCAAATGAATTAGGGATCCCTGAAAAGGGATCCCTTTTTATGTTTTTGTATCGGCATGACCGCTCGACGTGTCGACATACGCCTTCGTTGAGAGAAAAGCATTTCTGCATCTGATTTGAGCGGTTTGCGGCGGAGGGAGCTTGGTTTAAATCGTAGAATCTTTGAAGCGCTTACTGTATTGGGAGGGCGAATAGCCGTAGTAGCCTTTGAAAAAGCGGCTGAAGTTTTCGGGCGAGGAGAATTCAAGCCGCTCCGCTATTTTACACACCGACATTCCTTGATTGAGCAGCAGCACCGCCTCTCGGAGGAGTAATTGCTTGGCGTATTGCTTGGGGGTGAGGTTGTATTGATCCTTAAACCGCTTTGAAAGATAGGAATCGGAATAATTGAACCGATCGGAAAAGTCGTTGTCGTTGAAGGCGCGGATAAAGTTTTTGTCGATATAATGCTTCAGCTTGATGTGCAGCGGCGTATCGGCTTCGTTCGGCCGCTCAAAGATATAGGAAAGAAGCATCTCGGTAAGATACCGCATGCGAGGGCAGTCCCTCAGCTTTGCGTATTTACGAACCAACGTTAACGTTTCAAACATAAACGCATCCTTTTTCACGTCGATCTCGATCGCCGTATCGATCTCCGGTGAGGTAAAGGCATGGATAAAGACCGCATAAAACTTATCCCCGGCATCCTCCCGCAGCGAAAAGACCTTGTTGGCAGGCAGGATGTAGAGGTGGTCTTTTTTAAAGGGTCGTTCGATTCCGTCCACTGTGTAAAAGGCGGTTCCGCCAAGGCTGTAATAAAGAATGGAAAAGGGGCGGGTAATATTGGGATAATTCCAGACTTTTGGGGTATAGCGTTCGTCGCAGTTGCTGATGGAGGTGCAGTGCATGGCGGAGTCTCCTTTCGCTTTTTTATTATTCTATCATTTTTTAAGAATCTGTCAATATCATGATGAAAAGTGACAGATTTTGCATTAAAAATGATATTCAAGGCGGCAAAAAACTGTGATAGAATGAAACCGAAAGGGAGGAATGAACCATGCTGAAAACAATCGGAAAAAAATTTAACCGTGCGCTTCATTTTGATTTTCATACCCCGCCCGGGGTGGAAAACATCTTTGGAAACTTCGATGCGGAGCGTTTTGCCGAGCAGCTTCAGGAAGCGCATATAGAATACGTAAATATTACGGCGCGCTGTAATATGGGCTTCAGCTATTATAATACGAAGGTGGGCAAGAAGTACCCCGGCCTCGGCGACCGCGATCCCTTGCGGGAGATCTTGGATGCCTGCCATAAGCGGGGGATCGGCGTTACCGCCTACCTGAATCTCGGCCTCAACCATGAGATGGCGGCCGACCATGTCGATTGGCTGAAGATCGATCAAGAGGGCAGGGTGTATCAGGCGGATAAAAAGGACAGCTTTTTCCGTGCGATGTGCCATAATTCGCCCTACCGCGCGCATTTTCTTGCCGAGATCAAGGAGCTTTGTGCCTACGACATCGACGGTCTTTTCTGCGATTGCTTCTGCCTGAAGCCCTGCTATTGCCCCGCCTGCATGGCGGATATGGCCAAGCGCGGGGTAGACGTTACCGACGATGCGGCGGTTTTGGACTACCA
>JAFQKO010000126.1 GCA_017396865.1 Clostridia bacterium
ATAATTATAGACAAAAGTTCATCTTTTCAAGGGAGAAGCGTATGTTTTACGAATATCAGCGATCCATCGGCGAAAATTATCTGCGCATCCGCTCCAAGGGCAGCGAGGGCTTCGATTTTCCGCTACATCTGCATAAAAGCTATGAGCTGGTTTTCGTGGAGAAAGGCACCATGACGGTGCACATCGCCGGCACCGACTACACTGTGCAGGCGGGTGAGATGGCCATCATCTTTCCCGGCCAGCTTCACGCCTATTCCTCGCCGGAGCACAATATTTGCCGCCTCTGCATCTTCTCGCCCGACTACCTGCCCGACCTCAAGGCGGAGCACCACCCCGTTTTTTCGATCGAGCCGGATACGCCGGATCGGCTGTACAAATGCCGTGAAAACCGCTTCGCCGTTAAATCGATCCTCTACGGCATTGCGGCGCGCTACGTGCAGGGAGCACCCTTCTCTGCCGATGCCGAGAACGGCGACCTGATCTGCCGCGTGGTGCAATACGTGGAGGAGCATTTTGCCGAGGAGATCACCTTAGGTAAGATGGCGGAGGAGCTGGGCTACAGCTACCGCTATCTCTCGGGGGTGGTCAACCGTTGCTTTCACACCACCTTTCCGCGGGTGGTCAATCGGTTTCGCATCGACTATGCCTGCCGCCTGCTGAAGAAAGGCGGCTGCACCGCCACCGAGATCGCCGCCCTCTGCGGCTTTGAAACCCAGCGTAACTTCAACCGCTGCTTCAAGGAGATCACGGGCAAAACACCGAAAGAATACAAATAAGGGCTGCCTAATGCGGCAGCCCTTTTTGATATTCCGTCGGCGAGATGCCGACGATCTTTTTAAAGGTTTTGCTGAAATGGTAGATATCGGAAAAATGCAGTTCTCTGGCGATCTCGCCGACGGTGAGGGTATCCAAAAGCAGCATCTGCTTGGCCTTTTCGATGCGGTGCTTTTGCCGAAAATCCATGGGGTTATCGCCGCTGTATTCCCGAAAAAGGCGGCGAAAATACCCCTCGCTGACCCCGCAAAGGCGGGCGATCTCCTCCATACTCAGGTCGGAATCGCTCTCCAGCAGGTCGATCCCCTTGCGGATATAGGAATAGCGGCTTTTAATAATGCCCTTGCGTGCCTTTTTACAAATCGTTGCAAAGATCCGATAGATCTCGGCATTGATCTGGGGCAAGCAGGCGATATTCTTTTTACACTCCTCGGCAATACTCTCGATCGCCAGCGCCATGGATATATCAACGTCCCTGATGCAAAGGGCGGGGAGCAGGGTAGGGGCGATATCCTCGCCTGCTGCATCCTGCATTTGGAAATGTAAAACGAAGGTATCCTCCCGCTCGGGGGCGGTATCGAAAAATTCCACCGTATATTCGATGGATTTCGCCATATAAGTCATTTGATTCTGCGCCGCCTCAAGGACGTTTCCCTTGCTGTCGGTGATCCGCGCACGGCAGTTTTTGAACCAAAGCAGGGTATGAGAGGGCTTGGGCTTGCCGAGGCAGGTATAAACGTTGCCGCGATCAAACCAATACTGCGCCTTGACCACCGCCTCACTGATCATAAAATCTGTATGGAACAATTCGGTAAAGGGAATGAGTTTCATTTCGCACCTCCTCCTTTTCATTGTAGCACACTTTTTTAGAAATTGAAACGTTTTTTACAAAAAAAGAATGGATAATGCCATTTTTATTATTTACAAATCTTATTATAATTGAAGATAGAATGGGAGGTATGTGCAGATGCTGAACTATCATCTTAAAATTGCACTCGCTCCGATCCGCCGCGACGTGGCGGATCGCCCCAAGGGAACCCCCTTTAATTGGTTTTCCGCGGAGGAGCGGGCAGAGCGATTTATTTCTTACATCAAACGGAATTTCACAAACGAGCAGATCGAATTCATCGACACCGACGGTGCGCTGATCTTCAACGATGAGACCGCCGCCGCGGCCGCTGCCCGCTTCAAGGCGGCAGAAGTCGATGGGATCCTGCTGATCAACTGCAACTTCGGCAACGAGGAGGCGGCCGCCGAGCTGGCCAAGGCGGTGGGCAAGCCGCTGCTGCTCTGGGCGCCGCTGGACGAGGAATATACCCCCGCAGGGATCCGCACCACCGATTCCCAATGCGGGCTCTTCGGGATCGCCCGCCAGCTGCAACGCTACCACGTTCCTTTTTCCCACCTGCCCTCCTGCCGCGTAGAGAGCGCCAAGTTCAAGGCGGGCTTTGAGCGGTTTATCCGCGTGGCCTGCATGGTCAAGAACTTCACCGACCTGCGGATCGGTCAGGTAGGCCCCCGCCCCGCGCCTTTCTATTCGGTCATCTGGAACGAGGGCGAGCTGATGGAAAAATTCGGCCTGCGGATCACGGCGCTGAACTTCGGCATCATCGAGGATCGAATGAAGCGCGCCGAAGCCGAATGTCCCGAAGAGATCGCCAAGATCGAGCAATACATCCTCACCCACTACCGACCCGACGAGGATACCCTGCCGCAGATTCGGCCGATGGCCACCATGGTGGTGATGTATCAACGGCTGTTCGAGGAATATAAGCTGGACGTGCTGGTGGCGGAATGCTGGACGGCAACGCCCCTCATCTTCAACGGCCTTGCCCCCTGCACCCCCTACGGTATCCTCAACGACATGGGCTATATGATCGCCTGCGAGAGCGATATCCATTGCGCCATGACGATGGTTTTATTAAAATCCGCCACCCTCGGCAAGGGCAAGCCCCTTTTCGGGGAGTTTACGGTGCGGCACCCCGAGCGGGAAAACGTGGAGCTGCTTTGGCATTGCGGCCAATTCCCCCTCTCCCAAAAGGCAACGGACTGCGAAGCCCGATTGGTCAATCAGCGCTCCTGGTTCCGCGCCAAGAACGGCACCTACACCGTTGCCCGCTTAGATCAGGAGAGCGGCAGCTATAAGCTGCTGCCCTTGCTCTGCAACGCAACCGACGGCCCTGCCACCAGCGGAACCTACCTCTGGGCAGAGTTTGAGGAGCTGGACAAAATTGAGAGCAAGATTTTAGAAGGCCCCTATATCCATCATTTCATCGAGATCGAAGGGGACTACACCGCAGAGCTTCAGGAGTTTTGCAAGTATTTCCCGCAAATAAACATAGATCATATATAAGGAGACAGAAAAAATGCAGTATCAAATGAACAAGTTTTTGTTTGCAATGATCCTGACCGAGCTGGAAGATGCCGTCGGCAAGGAGAATTGCTCCACCCGCGCCATCGACAAGGTGACCCACAGCGTCGACTATTATTGGCTTTCCCGTATGTGGGCAGACCGCGGCGAGAGAATGCCCGAGGCGGATTTCGTTGTTTGCCCCAAGGATGCCACCGAGGTTTCCAAGGTCGTTAAGATCGCCAACTATTATAAGATCCCCGTGACCACCTGGGGCGCAGGCGGCGGTACCCAGGGCGGTGCCATCCCCGTTTGCGGCGGTATCGTTCTGGATACCAAGCGGATGAACCAAATTTACGAGGTCAACACCGACGGCATGTATATCGAATGCGGCACCGGCGCGATCTATAAGCACATCGAATGGGCGGCCAACGAGGTCGGCAAGGCAACCATGCACTATCCCTCCTCCCTGACCTGCTCCACCGTGGGCGGCTTTTTGGCCCACCGCGGCATCGGCGTTTGCTCCACCAAGTACGGTAAGATCGACGACATGGTACTGCAGATGGAGGTCGTTCTCCCCAACGGTGACATCATCAACACCGCCTCCGCACCCAAGCACGCCGCAGGCCCCGATCTCAACCAGATCTTCATCGGCTCCGAGGGGACGCTGGGCATCATCACCAAGGCCCAGATCCGCATCTTCGATCAGCCCGAGGAGCGCCGCTTCCGCGGCTTCCTCTTCCAGGATATGCACGGTGCATTCCAAGCCAGCCGCGAGCTGCTGCAAAAATTCAAGCCCTCCGTTATGCGGCTTTACGACGAAGCCGAAACCGCATCCCTCATCAAAAAGATCGTTGGTGTGGAGCGCAAGGGCGCCTTTATGAACATCGCCATCGAGGGCGTTAAAGAGCTGGTCGAGGTCGAGGAAAAGATCCTTTTGGAAACCTTCGCCAAATACGGCGCAGAGGACCTCGGCTCGGAATACGGCGAAAAATGGTGGAAGGAGAAGATCACCTTCTTCTATCCCGGCCATATGATGGATATCCCCCAGATGTTCGGCACGATGGATACCATCGCCCCCTACGGCAAGATCGAGGAGATCTACTGGGCGATGAAGGAGGCCATCGAGACCAACTTCCCCCAAGCCAAATTTATCGCCCACTTCTCCCATTGGTATGAGTGGGGCTCCATGATCTACGACCGCTTTATCATCGAGGGCAAGGACGTGCCCGAGGATCCCGTTGAAGCCCTGCGCCTGCATCAGGCAGTTTGGACCTGCGGTGTCCGCGCGGCCTTGGCCCACGGCGGTGTAGTCAACGATCACCACGGTGTCGGCATCAAGCTCGGCCGCCTGATGAAGGAGCAATACGGCCCTGCCATGCAGGTCTTTGAAGGCCTCAAAAAGCAACTCGACCCCAACGGGATCATGAATCCCTTCAAGCTGGGTCTTTAAGGAGGTACGCGAAAATGAATATGTCTGATAAATGTAAAGCCCACGTAGACTCCTGCCGCTTCTGCTGGATGTGCCATCACATCTGCCCCATCGGCAACGCCACCGGTCAGGAGCGCAACACCGCCCGCGCCCGCGCGCTGGGCATCTCCCTCGGCAACCGCGAGGCCATCGACCTCTCCGAGATCATGGATAATATCTTTGAATGTGCCACCTGCGGCGCCTGCGTTCACGATTGCGTTACCGGCTGGGATCCCGTAATGTTCACCAAGGAGACCCGCCTGCAGGCCGCCCTTGAAGATAAGCTGCCCGCCTACATCAACGCCCTTTTGGACAACGCATTGGAGCTGGGCAACCCCTACGGCAAGACAGCCTTGGATTCTGCCCTTTCCGCCGCCATCGCAAACCATGCCGAAAAGACCGACCTGCTCTTCTACCTCGGTACCGATGCCCGCTATATGGTGAGCGAGCAGGCGGTAAAAGCGATCAAGGTGATGGAAAAGGTCGGCAAGGACTTCACCGTTCTGGCCGAGGAACCCGCAAGCGGTGCGCAGGTCGATTTCCTGATCGGCGCCGCCGAGGAGACCAAGGAAGTGATGGCTGCCGCCGCCAAGGCAATCAACGCCTTCGCCACCGTCGTTGTTTACGATCCCGACGATGCCAAGGCGATCATGCAGCTTTATAAGGAATACGGTGTTGAGGTTACCGCCAAGGTGATGACCTATACCGCCTATCTGGCCGAGGCGATCAAGAGCGGTGCGCTTGCCGCCCAAAAGGGCGAAAAGACCGTTGCCGTTCAGGATCCCTATCAGCTTGCCCGCGATCTGGGTGAGACCGAGGAGCTGCGCACCGTGATCGGTGCCTTCGCCACCGTGGAGGAGCTGCTGCTCAACCGCGCCGAGACCGTTTGGGCAGGCAATATCCTGATGGCGCAATACCTGCCCGAGATCATCCAAAAGGTGGCCGCCCGCCGCATCTTCAATGCCAAGAGCATCCATGCAAAAGCGCTGGTGACCGCCTCTCCCGCCGAGTATACC
>JAFQKO010000127.1 GCA_017396865.1 Clostridia bacterium
AGCTCAATACCGAAGCTACCGAGAAGCTGGTTGCCGAGCTTGAGAAGGTTGATTGCTGCGAGAAGGGTAAGGCTGCTGCAGCTTCTATCCTGGCTCAGAAGGAATTCATCGCTAAGAAGTCTGTCTGGATCCTGGGCGGCGACGGCTGGGCATACGACATCGGCTTCGGCGGTTTGGATCATGTTCTGGCTTCCAATGAGGACGTAAACGTTCTGGTCTTCGATACCGAAGTTTACTCCAATACCGGTGGTCAGGCTTCCAAGGCTACCCCCTCCGGCTCCATCGCTCAGTTCGCTGCTGCCGGTAAGGTAACCAAGAAGAAGGATCTGGGCGCTATTGCTCGCTCCTACGGCTACGTTTATGTGGCTCAGGTTTCCATGGGTGCCGACTATAATCAGTGTGTAAAGGCCTTTGCTGAGGCAGAAGCTTATCATGGTCCCTCCATCATCATCGCTTATGCTCCCTGTATCAACCATGGTATTAAGGGCGGTATGGGCGGCTCCATGGCAGAGTCCAAGAAGGCTGTTCAGTCCGGTTATTGGCAACTGTATCGTTATAACCCCGCTCTGGCTGAGGAGGGCAAGAACCCCTTGACCTACGATTCCAAGGAGCCCACCATGAGCTATCGCGACTTCATCATGAACGAAGTTCGTTATAACGCTTTGAGCCGTGCAAATCCCGAAAGAGCTGAAGTTCTCTTCGATGCTGCTGAAAAGAGCGCAACCGAAAAGAGAGAAAACCTTAAGAAGCTCTCCGAGATGTAATAATTCAAAATGCCTGCCGCTTTGCGGCAGGCATTTTTCTTTCGTTTTCTCAAAAAACGGCTTGACAAAGCGGATTTAGGGGGCTATAATATAAACATATTTTTTAAGGAAGGAAGCAGAAATATGAAGTATTTAGACTATCGATTTTACTATTGCTCTACGGACTTTCTGTCTACTTCCAACTGCGAGCGCTGAATTTTATCAGGCGTTCGCCGTAGAATCAGGAAACAGAAAGCCCGCTATTCGACGTGCTCTGAAAGGAGCATTGAATTTGCGGGCTTTTATTATTTCCATATCAGGAGGAAATGAAAATGGATATCAATCAAAAAATGTTAGGCCTTGGTAAGAAAAGCTCGATCATTCGTGAGATTTTTGAGTATAGTAAGCGCAGAAAGAGCGAGATCGGTGCTGAAAATGTCTTTGATTTCAGTATCGGAAATCCCAGCGTTCCTGCGCCCAACAGTATCAACGAAACGATGCTCCGCCTGCTGCAGGAGGGTGATCCCGTTCAGCTGCATGGCTATACCGCAGGCCCGGGCGATCCCGCGGTGCGGCAGAAACTGGCGGCCGGCATTAATCGCGAATTCAATGCTGATGCAAATTGGCAGTTGATGTATATGACCTGCGGTGCCGCCGCATCTCTGACCATTTCCTTGGCCGCAATTACCGCTTCTCCCGAGGATGAAGTGATTGTTTTTGCGCCTTTCTTCCCGGAGTATCGTGTTTTTGTGGAGCATGCGGGCGCGAAGCTGGTTACTGTTCCTTGCCGTGAAGAGGATTTCCAGCTTGATTTTGATGCGTTGGAAAAGGCTATCAATCCCAATACTAAGGCGCTGATCGTTAATTCTCCCAATAATCCCACCGGTGTTATCATTCCTGCAAAGGATATCGAACGCCTGGCAGCTCTTTTGGAGCAAAAGCAGGCAGAATACGGCCATGTGATCTATCTGATTGCCGACGAACCCTACCGTAAACTCGTTTGGAACGGGGAAGAAGTGCCATATATACCGAATTATTATGGTAACTCTATCGTTTGCTACTCCTTCAGTAAGGCGGTTTCCCTGCCCGGTGAACGAATTGGCTATATCCTTGTTTCTTCTAAGATGAAGGATGCAGGCGACGTTTATGCGGCTGTTTGCGGTGCGGGCCGCGCCCTTGGCTTTGTATGCGCCCCCAGCCTGCTGCAATTTACCGTTGCAGAATGTGCCGACGATACCTCTGATTTCTCCATTTACCGCACCAACAGAGATCTTTTGCTGAAGGAATTGACACGGATCGGCTACGATGTGATCCAACCCGACGGCGCTTTTTATCTCTTTATGAAGGCGCTGGAGCCGGATGCCAACGCGTTCTATGAACGCGGTAAAAAGCATGAGCTGCTTTTGGTTCCCAGCGATTCCTTCGGTTGCCCCGGTTATGTTCGGATCGCCTATTGCGTCACCACCGAGCAGATCGAGCGCGCCATCCCTGCCTTTGAAAAACTCTACGAGGATTATCAAAAATGAGTAAATTAGACGAAGCGAGAAAAATCATTAATGAAGTCGACCGCGAAATGGCAGACCTTTTCGTGAAACGGATGCGTGCCGCCGAGCTGGTCGCTGCTCATAAAATGGAGCGCGGGCTTCCTATTTTGGACGCCGCCAGGGAAGAAGAGGTCGTTCGCAAAAATGCAGAGTACATCGAGGACAATGCTCTGCGGTCATATTATGTAAACTTCATTAAATATAACATGACCCTTTCCCGCCGCTATCAGCGCCGTTTGCTGGATGGAATGCGGGTTGCATACAGCGGTGTACCGGGTGCCTTTGCGGATATTGCAACCAAGAAGATTTTTCCGGATGCGACCCCTGTTCCTTGCAAGGATTTTAAGGCAGCTTATGAAGCGGTGGTCAGCGGCGAGTGTGATTGTGCGGTACTGCCCATCGAAAATAGCTATGCCGGGGACGTTTCTCAGGTTATGGATCTGGGCTTTTTTGGTTCCTTGTTCATCAACGGCGTTTATGACATGGAAATCGTGCAAAACCTGGTCGGTGTTGAGGGGGCGACCCCTTGGGATGTGCGGGAGGTTATCAGTCATCCGCAGGCGTTGAGTCAGTGCGCCGAGTATATACGCGATCATGAGTTTATCACCCATGAGGCAACCAATACTGCGGTTGCTGCCCAAGACGTCGCAAAGGCGGGAAGAAAAGACTATGCGGCGATTGCCAGCGTGGAAACGGCAGAGCTTTACGGCTTAAAGGTGATTGAAAAGGGGATCAATGAGAGCAGTAATAATACTACGCGCTTTGCGGTGTTCTCCCGTTTTTCCAATCAATCCCCCAACGATAATTATTTCGTTATGAACTTTACCGTTAAAAATGAGGCGGGCGGCTTGAGCGAGGCGATTTCCGCTATCGGGAAGGCAGGCTTCAACTTGCGCGCACTGAAGAGCCGTCCCAATAAAGAACTGATTTGGGAATATTATTTCTTCGCTGAGGGTGAAGGAAATATCAATAGCGAGCAGGGCGAGCAGATGTTGGCTGAGCTTAAAAAGCATTGCAGTAATCTGAAGGTGGTCGGCAGCTTTGCCCGCGAAATCAAACTTCGTTAAGTGGTGAATCATATGGTTTTATCGATGAATCTTGGCGCTGAAAGCTACGAAATCGTTGTGGAACGCGGTGCTTTGCAGCGGGCAGATCAATATTTTAAATTAGACCGTAAGGCGCTGATCGTTACCGATAGCGGTGTGCCTGAACAGTACGCCGAAACGGTCGCCTCCTGTTGCGGAGAACCTTATATCGAGGTGTTCGAGCAGGGTGAGCAAAATAAAAATATGGATACCTATCAGGCAATCCTCAGCCGTTTGGTGCAGGAGGGTTTTTCTCGCAGCGATTGCGTGGTTGCTGTTGGCGGGGGCGTAACCGGCGATATGGCGGGTTTTGCTGCCGCGTCCTATATGCGCGGCATCGATTTCTATAACGTTCCGACCACTCTGCTTTCGCAGGTGGATTCCTCTATCGGCGGCAAAGTTGCAATCGATTTTAAAAGCTATAAAAACATCGTGGGTGCGTTTTATCAGCCCAAGGGCGTCTTGATTGACCCTGAGGTGTTGAAAACTTTGCCCACCCGTCAGATCGCTAACGGTTTGGCTGAAGCGATCAAGATGGCGGCGACCTGTGATCGGGCGCTGTTTGAACAGCTGGAGCGAGAAGATCCGCTTAATTGTATCGATGCGGTTATCATTGGTTCTTTGAAGATCAAAAAAGACGTAGTGGAGCAGGACCCCAAGGAAAGGGGCTTGCGCCGCGTGCTGAATTTCGGGCATACGGCAGGCCATGCCATCGAAACGGTTTCCGGTCTTTCGGGGCTGTATCACGGCGAATGTGTTGCGCTGGGAATGTTGATTATGGCGGACGCAGAGCCGCGTGAGCGGATCCGCAAGGTGCTGGAAAAGGTCGGCCTTCCGACAGCGTATGCCTATGATCGCGATGCGGTAATTGCCGCCATGGCGATGGATAAAAAGGTTTCCGGCGGGGAGATCACGGTTGTTAATTTGCCGGCGATCGGGCAATTTAGCTTGGATAAGATTCCCCTTGCGGACCTGCAAAATCGAATGAAGGAAGTTTTATAAGATGAAGAATACCTTCGGAAATCAAATAACGTTAACCATCTTCGGCGAAAGCCACGGCAATGGGATCGGGGTTGTTTTGGATGGCCTCGCTCCGGGAATCAAGGTGGATGAACCCTTTGTTCGGGCGCAGCTTTCGAAGCGCCGCCCTTCCGGTAAGATTTCAACTGCTCGCCGTGAGCAGGATGAATATACCGTTGAAAGCGGTGTTTTTAACGGTTATACCACCGGTACGCCGCTTTGCATCGTGATCCCTAATACGGCGCAGCATTCCAAGGATTATTCTGCAACGCGCAGTAAGGCGCGGCCCGGCCACGCCGATTATACCGCCTATTGCAAATACCATGGCTTCGAGGATTATCGGGGCGGCGGTCATTTCAGCGGGCGTATAACCGCAGGCCTTGTAGCTGCCGGAGGGATTCTGATTCCTGCGCTGGAGAAAAAGGGGATCCGAATCGCAACCCATATGAGCCGTTGCGCCGGTGTGGATGATCGGTCGTTTGAAGATTTGGACGCTGATATCTTTGCGTTGAATCAGGCGGAATTCCCTGTCCTTTCAGAAGAATCTGCTCAAAAGATGCGGTTTGCCATTGAGGCTGCCGCAGAGCAGGGAGATAGCGTCGGCGGTGTGTTGGAAACGGTTATAACAGGCCTGCCTGCAGGCTTGGGTGAGCCGTGGTTTGATAGTGTGGAAAGTTTGCTGTCCCATGGTTTGTTCAGCATTCCCGCGGTTAAAGGCGTTGCCTTTGGTGATGGATTCGAGTTTGCCGACCAAAAGGGGAGCGAGGCCAACGATCCCTATCGCTACGAAGGGGATCGGGTCATTACCACCAAGAACAGCAACGGCGGAATCAACGGCGGCATTACCAACGGGATGCCGATTCTGGTGAAAACAGCGATCAAGCCGACCCCGTCAATCTATAAAGAACAAGAAACGGTCGATTTTATGAAGGGTGAGAATGCCAATTTGCAGATTGCGGGGCGCCATGATCCTTGTATCGTTCACCGCGCCCGCGTGGTGGTGGATAGTCTCTGCGCTTTGGTTGTAGCCGACTTGTTGTCCGTCCGTTTCGGGACCGATTACTTGGGGGAAGCGCAATGAAGTACGGCTGTATTGGCGAAAAATTAGGCCATAGCTTTTCTAAAGAGATCCATAATCGCTTGGCGGATTATCCGTATGAGTTGAAGGAACTCCGCCCGGAGGAGATCGACAGCTTCATGCGCAATCATGATTTTTGCGCTATCAACGTGACGATTCCGTATAAGCAAACGGTGATTCCTTATTTGGATTCGATCAGCCCTCAGGCTGAGGCGATCGGTGCGGTGAATACCATCGTGAATCGCGGCGGTAAGCTTTATGGATATAATACCGACTTTTTTGGAATGCGTGCGCTGATTCTACGTGCGGGAATTGAAGTGGCGTCCAAAAAGGTTTTGATCCTCGGAAGCGGAGGAACCTCTAAGACCGCCCGCGCAGTCGCGGCAGATCTTAAGGCCCGTGAGGTGCTGGTTGTTTCCCGTACCGGGAAGGATGGCATCACCTATGAGCAGGCGTATGCCGACCATACAGATGCGGAGATCATCATTAATACGACCCCTTGCGGTATGTTTCCGAAGATCCATGCCGCTCCGATCGATTTGGATCGCTTTTCAAACGCAGAAGGGGTAATTGACGCAGTCTATAATCCCTTGCGTACAGAACTGATTCTGCAGGCGCAGGAAAGGAGAATTCCTGCGGCGGGCGGTCTCTATATGTTGGTTGCGCAGGCTGCCTTTGCGGTCGAATTCTTTTTGGACACGAAGGTATCTTCGGAAAAAATCGAGTCGGTATTTCGCGAGATTGATCGCTCGAAAAAGAATATTGTTTTGAGTGGAATGCCCGGCTGCGGAAAATCAACAGTCGGTCGGATTTTGAGTTCACGTCTGGGGATGGCATTTTTCGATACCGATGCGTTGATAACGGAACGGGCAGGGAAGAGCCCTTCCGAGCTTATAACAGAGCGGGGAGAGGCTGCATTCCGTGATCTGGAAAGCCAAGTGATTGCCGAGCAGGTTGCCCCTATGAACGGGAGCGTGATCGCTACCGGCGGCGGTGCCATTCTGCGGGATGAAAACGTCAGGAACTTAAAAAAGAACGGCTATATTGTCTTTTTGGATCGTCCGCTGGATGAATTGGCAATGTCAGATGATCGTCCGCTTTCCAGCAACCGCACTTTGTTGGAACAGCGATATCGCGAGCGTTATCAGCGTTATTGCGATACCGCCGATCAGATCATCTCGCCTGCCTCGGTTTTAGAGGAAAACTGCAAAAAGATTATTGAGGAAATGAACCATGAAACTGCTTGTTATTAACGGGCCTAATCTGAATATGCTGGGAATTCGTGAGCCGGGGATCTACGGCATAGAAACCTATGCGACCCTTTTGGAAAAGATTCAGAATTACTGTCAGGAAAAGGGGATTGAGGTGGAATGCTATCAATCCAACCATGAGGGCGACCTTGTGGATGCGATTCAGGGCGCTTACGGCGTTATGGATGGTATTGTGATTAATCCGGGCGCTTATACCCATACCAGTATTGCGATTTTGGACGCTGTAAAGGCAATAGGCTTGCCAACTGTCGAGGTACATATTTCGGACGTCAGCGCCCGTGAAGACTTCCGTCAGGTCAGTTATATCCGCGCTGCGTGTGTGAAAACCATCTGCGGTCACGGCACGAACGGATATTTGGAAGCAATCGACTTTTTAGCGGAGGAATACCATGCGGGTTAGAATTCAAAGCGGAAAAGCGAACGGCACCGTTCAGGCGCCGCCCTCCAAAAGCATGGCACACCGCTATTTGATAGCGGCGGCCTTGGCGGAAGGGAAAAGCCTGATCACCGGCGTGGAGTATTCCCAGGACATTTTGGCCACGATCGATTGCTTGCGCGCCCTCGGCGTGGAAATTCAATGCGAGGGAGATCGAGTGTGCGTAACCGGAGCGAAAGACCTTGTGCCCCGAGGAGAACTTCTCTGTCGAGAGAGCGGCAGTACCCTGCGTTTTATGGTTCCTTTATGCTTGCTCTCGGGTAGACCCGCCACGCTGATGGGGAGCGAGCGCTTGATGGAGCGTCCTTTGACCGTTTATGAAACGCTGTGTAGTGAACGGGGTTTTCGGTTCGAAAGAACCAACGGCGTGATCCACCTTTGCGGTACGCTGCAAAGCGGGCGTTATACGCTGGACGGCAGTATCAGCAGTCAGTTTATAACCGGCATGATCCTTGCATTGCTGAAATGTGAGGGTGAGAGTACATTGCAGCTGACCGGAAAGGTAGAAAGTCGCTCTTATATCGATATGACACTTTCTGCTTTGCGGGAATTTGGCTTTGCGGTCGAATGGCAAGGAGAAAGCAGCCTGCTGATTTTCGGCGGCTGCGGAAAACCGCGCAATTTGGCGGTGGAAGGGGATTATTCCAACGCTGCCGCCCTTGAAGCGCTTAATTTTTTGGGCGGCGAGGTTAGGGTCTTGGGCTTGAAGCCCGATTCCTTGCAGGGAGATCGGGTCTATAGCGAGTATTTCTGTAAACTGAAACAAGGCTATGCAACGCTTTCTCTGGCAAACTGCCCCGATCTCGGCCCAATTTTGATGGCGGTAGCGGCCGCCTTGAACGGTGCACATCTGACCGATACTGCACGTCTTAAAATCAAAGAGAGCGATCGTGGTGCCGCTATGGCAGAGGAACTGCAAAAATGCGGCGTTTCCGTTCGCTTGGAAGAAAACGATATCTATGTAGAAGGTGGCCGCTTGAAGCCGTCGAATGTTACGTTCAACAGCCATAACGACCATCGGATCGTGATGTCGATGGCGGTATTGTGTACGTTATTTGGCGGCGAAATTTGCGGCGCTGAAGCGGTAGCAAAGAGTATGCCGACCTTTTTTGAAAAACTTTTGTTTCTTGGAATTGAGGTAAAGATCGATGAAACTGAATAAAAATGCAAATACGAATATATTGATCGTCGGGTTGGGCTTGCTGGGCGGCAGCTATGCGATGGCGCTGAAAAAGAAAGGCTACCATGTGGAGGCGATCACCAAAGATCAGACCTCTGTGGACTATGCGCTGGAGCACGGCTTGATCGATTATGGTACGACGAAGGTAGAACCTTCGGTTGTGCAAAAGGCGGAATTGATCGTTTTTGCGCTGTATCCTCATGTATTGCTGGAATGGCTGAAGGAGAATCAGCAGTATTTCAGACCCGGTACGGTGCTGACCGATGTAACCGGTGTTAAGTGCAGCACCATTTATGAAATCCAGAAACTTCTGCGGGAGGATGTGGAATATATCGCGGCCCACCCGATGGCAGGTAAGGAAGTCTATGGCGTTGAAAACAGCGATTGCCGTATTTTCGAGGGTGCAAACTATATTGTGGTTCCCACCGAAAAGAACAGTGCGCTCGGCATCGCGCTTTGCGAAGAATTGGGGCGTGAGCTGGGCTTTAAGTCGATCTCCTGCCTTTCGCCGGAGGAGCATGATGAGATGATCGCCTATCTTTCGCAGTTGACCCATTGTATTGCGGTGGTGTTGATGTGCTGTCATGATAATCAACGGCTGGAGGCCTATACCGGCGACTCGTTCCGCGATCTTACCAGAATTGCTAAGATCAATGATGCCATGTGGAGCGAGCTGTTTATGATGAATAAGCCCGCTTTGCTGGAGCAGATGGATGTGTTTTTAGAGAAGTTTCAGCAGTTGCGCCGCTTTCTGGAAGAGGGCGACGTGGAGGAAATGCGAGCTATGATGCGGCTTTCCACCGAGCGCAGAAAGCGCTTTGATAAGAAAGAGGTATAAAACCATGAGTATGAATTTTTTGAGAAAATTGCCGATCCCGATGGATATAAAAGAGCAATATCCGATGACCGAGCAGATGCAGCAGGTCAAGGATGCACGCGACAATGAATTGCGTAAGATCTTTACCGGTGAAAGCAATCGCTTTGTTTTGGTGATCGGTCCGTGCTCTGCGGATAGTAAAGCTTCGGTGCTTGATTATATTGGTCGTCTGCGCCTTTTGGAGGATAAGGTCAAGGATAAGATTATGATCGTTCCCCGCATCTATACCAATAAGCCCCGCACGACCGGTGACGGCTATAAAGGAATGCTTCATCAGCCTAATCCCGATGAGCGTCCCGATATGCTCAAAGGAATCGTTGCAATTCGTGATATCCATATGTGTGCGCTGGCTGATTATCAGTTCAGCTGCGCCGATGAAATGCTTTACCCCGATAATTACCGTTATCTTTCCGACCTGCTCTCCTACGTTGCAATCGGCGCGCGTTCTGTTGAAAACCAACAGCATCGCCTGACCGCCAGCGGTCTGGATATCCCCGTTGGTATGAAGAATCCTACCGGTGGCGATCTTTCCATTATGATGAACTCTATCACCGCAGGTCAACATTCTCATACGTTTATTTATCGCGGATGGGAAGTGGTCAGCGACGGCAACCCCTATACCCATGCAATTCTGCGCGGCTATGTAGATAGCAGCGGCCGCTCCTTGCCCAACTATCATTATGAGGATCTGACCAAGCTTTGTGAACTTTACGGTCAAACGAACCTGGTTAATCCGGCGGTGATCATCGATACCAATCATGCCAATTCCGGCAAGCAGTATCTGCAACAGATCCGTATTGCCAAGGACGTTTTGTATAGCTGCTCTCATAACGATGATATCCGCAAGATCGTAAAGGGCTTGATGATTGAAAGCTATATTGAAGACGGCACCCAGAAGATCGGCGAGCATTGCTACGGTAAATCCATCACCGATCCCTGCCTCGGCTGGGAAAAAACCGAGCGGCTTGTTTTTGATATTGCCGAATCTCTTAAATAAACCAAAAAGTGCTGAAGCGTTTTGCTTCAGCACTTTTACTATTTAAAGGGGCTATGAGTGAGCCTGTAAGCCGAGTTCTGTCGAGAACAGTCATCTATCTGGGACATCTGTTGCCAAATGCCTCAAGCCACGCTTTCGAGGTTCAATCGGGCGGGCCGCCCTCGCCTCTGTTGGTGTTGCATCGGATAAGGTTTACAGACCTCCTATGTCACCATAGGACGTGGTGAGCTCTTACCTCGCCTTTCCACCCTTGCCGCATCAAGGATGCGGCGGTATATCTCTGTTGCACTCTCTCGGGAGTCGCCTCCGGTGGGCGTTACCCACTATCCCGGCCCGTGATGCTCGGACTTTCCTCCGCGCCGCAAGCGACACGGCGACTGTTCAGCCCACTCATAGCGTAAATAATATATCATAAAAACAAAAAAATGTAAATAATATATTGCTAATTAAATAATAAAATTATATAATTAATGTGTATGTAAAAAATGGAGGCGTATGGCTATGACTCATATAGAACGGTTTAAAAATGATATTTGCGGCAAAACTGTCGGTGTGGTGGGGATCGGTGTTTCCAATACGCCGATTATTACCATGCTTTGCCAATACGGGGTGCAGGTATTTGCATTTGATAAACGCACCGAGGAGCAGCTTGGTGAAACAGCTTCAACGTTGAAGGCTCTCGGCGTCAAGCTGTTTTGCGGCGAGGACTACATGGAGCATCTGCAGGGTGATTGGATCATTAAAACGCCCGGTATGCGGTTCGACCATCCTGCGCTGGAGGCGGCTCGGGCGAAGGGGAGCAGTATTACCAGTGAGATGGAGCTGTTTTTTGAGTATTGCCCTTGCAAGATCATTGCCGTTACCGGCAGCGACGGTAAAACAACAACGACCAGCTTGATCTATGAAATGCTGAAGCGTACCGAGCGCAAGGTGCATTTGGGCGGGAATATCGGGTTTCCGCTTTTCTGCCGTTTACATGAGATCGAAAAGGATGATTTGGTGGTGGCAGAGCTTTCAAGCTTCCAGCTTCATACGCTGCGAAAAAGTGCGCAGGTCAGCGTGGTGACCAACCTTTCCCCGAATCATCTGGACGTGCATAAGGATATGGAGGAATATACCGAAGCAAAGGCGAATATCTTCCGTTATCAAACGACCGATGAGCTTTTAATTCTCAATGCCGATAACGAAATTACTGCCTCCTTCGCATCGGAAGCCAAAGGTAGAGTCAGAATGTTTTCCTTCAAAGGGGACCACGGCAAGGAGGGCGCGTATTACAGCAACGACGCAATCTATTATCGCGATGGCAACGGTGCGGTTGCCAAGATTATAGACCGCAGTGAGCTGAAGCTGCGCGGTAATCATAATGTCGAAAACTTCATGGCGGCGCTGCTTGCCGCTGCCGATGATTGCTCGGTTGAGCAGATGCGTGCGGTTGCCGCGGAATTCGGCGGTGTGCGTCATCGGATGGAGTTTATCCGTTCGGTGCGCGGCGTGGACTTTTACAACGATTCGATCGGTTCTTCGCCTACGCGTACCATTGCAACGCTGCGCAGCTATGAAAAAAAGGTTCGCTTGATTGCGGGCGGTTATGATAAGAAAATTCCCTACGACGTGCTGGGTCCGGTTGTGGTCGAGAAGGTAGAAAAGCTTTATCTTTGCGGTGCGACAGCCGAAAAGATCCGCGATGCGGTTGCGGCAGCGGATGCAACCTTCCAGATGGCAATCTATCCGGATCTGAAAACGACGATTGAAGCGGCCTATCGGGAGTCGGCAGAGGGAGATATCGTTCTGCTCTCTCCTGCATCTGCAAGCTTCGACCAATTTAAAAACTTTGAGGAACGGGGCGATTATTTCGTCTCGGTGGTGAATGAACTGCAATGAAAAATCTTCAGAACTATTTGTTTGAATTATGCGGAGAACACCTGCCTTCCGGCTTTGAATGGGGCTCCCATGCGGTAAAAAACCTGATGGCACCGCTGGTGGACGAATGCTATACGGATGCGTCCGGAAGCATTATCGGTGTTCGCAAGGCTGTATTACCGAACGCAAAAAAGATTATGCTGGATGCTCATTTAGATGAAATCGGCTTGATTGTTACCAAAATTGACGACAACGGTTTTGTGCATTTTACAAATCTGGCGGGTTTTTCACCTGTCAGCCTGCCGGCTACGATGGTAACGGTGAAGGGCACCCGTCCGTTGCCCGGTATTGTGGCAACTCTGCCGCCCCATTTGCTGACTGCCGAGGAGCAAAAGCAAACGATTCCCATGAAAAAACTGGTGATTGATATCGGTTATTCCGCCGAAAAGGCGCGGCTTTTGGTTAAAGTGGGCGATCCCATTATTTTGCGCCAAAGTTGCGCAGATTTGATGAATAACCGCGTATGCGGCAAGGCGCTGGATAACCGTGCGGGTGTGGCGGTTCTTTTAGATGTGTTGTATAATCTGCGTAAGATGCCGTTGCCTGTTGATCTCTATACCGTTTTTTCTGCGGGGGAGGAATTCAGCGGCTTTGGCGCACGCCATGCCGCCAATGCACTTGCGCCCGATGAGGCGGTCGTTGTGGACGTAACGCACGGGGCTTCGCCCAATACGCCGAAGGAAAAAGCATTTGCCTTGGGAAGCGGCGCTGTGATCGGTATGGCTCCGATTTTGAACGGTGACGTAACCAATCGCTTGCTTTCACTTTGCGAAAAATATCAAATCGTTCATGCTCGAGAGGCCATGAGCGGCAGAACCGGAACAAACAGCGATTGTATTGCGGCAAGTCAGCGCGGTGTACCCACCGGCTTGGTTTCCATTCCGCTGCGGTATATGCATAGTGGCTGTGAGGTGGTTGATTTGGCGGATATGAAGGAATGCTCCCGCTTGATTACCCAATATATCAATCAGGGAGGTGCGATTCGCTATGAATAAACAACTGAGTTATTTAACTTCTCTTTTTGGTGCGTCAGGCAGCGAGGGCGACGTTCGTCAAGCTGTCATTAATGAGATTCGTCCTTATTGCGAGAGCGTTGAGGTGGATCGCTTGGGAAACGTAATTGCTTTTAAGCGCGGAACGATGGAGCCGCCGTTCACCTTGATGTTCTCTGCCCATATGGATGAAGTGGCGTTGATGGTCACCCATATCGATGGAGATGGCTATCTGAAGTTTGATTCGGTCGGCGGAATCGACCCTCGAATCTTGCCCGGAAAGCACGTGGCGGTCGGCCGCCGCAAGCTTCACGGTGTAATCGGCGTGTTGGCGCCGCATTTGGCTAAGGATGACGAAAAAGCACCGAAGATGGAGGAGTTGTTCATCGATATCGGCGCTAAGGATAAAGAAGATGCGGAAAAGATGGTTTCGGTCGGTGATTTGATCGGCTTTGAAACAATCTATCAGGAGTTTGGCGAAGACCTGGTTCGCGCCAAGGCGCTGGATGACCGCGCAGGCTGTTACGTCCTGATTGAGATGATCAAGCATACGATTCCGTTCGATGCATACTTTGTTTTTAGTGTAATGGAGGAGATCGGATGCATCGGCGCAAGAACGAGTGCTTTTGGCGTTCGCCCGCAGTACGCTGTCGTTGTTGAAGGAACTACGGCGGGTGATATTCATACGGATAAGGATAAATCCTCCGTATGTGAGCTCGGTAAAGGCCCGGTTATATCCTTTATGGATCGCAGCGCGATCTATGACCGTGAATTCTATCGCCTGGCGATGAACGCCGCCGCAGAAATGGGAATTCCCGTTCAAACGAAAGAGGCGGTTTCGGGCGGCAATGAAAGCGGAACGATTCAGGGTGCTCTGAGCGGCTGCAAGGTGTTGGCCATTTCGGTTCCTTGCCGCTATATCCATTCGCCGGTCAGCGTTGCTTCGCTGCATGACATCGATAATACGCTGAGGCTTGCTTTGGCGGTCTTTAATAAACTGATATAGGAGAACGTTACGATATGATCAATACAATTCGTGATTTAGTCAAATGCAATGGCGTTTCAGGCAATGAAAGTGCTGTTGCGGCATATATTAAAAATCAAATCCTTTCCTGCGCGGATAAGGTTTATGAGGATGCGCTGGGAAACCTTGTTGCCGTACGAAAGGGAAGCGGCCCCAAGGTGATGCTGATGGCGCATATGGATGAGATCGGCTTGGTGGCAACCTTCGTTGATGAAAAAGGCTTTGTCCGCGTTTCGGACGTGGGCTACGTAAATCCCAAACAGACAATCGGCCATCCCGTTCAGTTCGAGAACGGTGTGATGGGCGTGTTTGCGTGCGGCGACGAGGATAAGAAAGAAATGAAGCTTTCCGACTGCTACGTTGATATCGGAGCGGAATCTCGCGAAGAAGCGTTGAGACGGATCGAAATCGGTATGACGGCGTCGTTTGTCAGCGAGACCTTTGAGACGGGCTCTAAAATTGTTTCCAATGCCTTGGATAATCGAGTGGGGTGCTACTGCTTGATTGAAACGATGCGGCGTTTAAAGAATCCAACCTGTGAAGTATACGCCGTTTTTACCGTTCAGGAAGAGGTTGGCTTGCGCGGTGCCCGTGTTTCCGGCTTTGATATTGAGCCCGAGGTGGCGCTGGCAATCGACGTAACGCTGAGCGGGGACCACCCCGACGGAGCGGATACCTCTGCCGCTCTCGGAAAGGGAACTGCAATTAAGGTGCGGGATCGCTCGGCAATTTGTTCCGGAAACGTCGTGGAGGATCTGGAGAATCTTGCTGTTCGAAAGGGGATTGCCTACCAAAGAGATGTGCTTTCGGCGGGCGGTACCGATATCGGCAGCGTTCAGCTTTTAGGTAAGGGCGTGCAGGTTGGAGGAGTCAGTGTTCCGATCCGCTACTGTCATTCTGCAATTGAGATGGCGGATCGCCGCGACGTAGAAGCAACGATCGGATTGTTGACGGCTTACTTGGAAAAATAAGTTGCTTTTTATATATTAATTTGATATAATAATCTGTATCGTTTATGTGAGGAAGTGAAATTTTGCGTTTAAAATGTCTGGACATACAAGGCTTTAAGTCTTTTCCCGATAAAATCAACATCAGCTTCGATCACGGCATTACTGCGATCGTTGGACCGAACGGCTCGGGCAAGAGCAACGTTTCGGATGCGATCCGCTGGGTGCTCGGCGAGCAATCCAATAAAAGCCTGCGCAGCACCAAGATGGAAGACGTCATCTTTTCAGGTACTGCAAAGCGTAAGCCGCAAGGCTTTGCCGAGGTTAGCCTGACCATCGATAACGACGATCGGGCGCTGGACGTTGACTACAATGAGGTTATGATTACCCGCCGCTACTACAGAAGCGGTGAAAGTGAATACTTTATCAATAAGCAGCCTGCTCGTTTGCGTGATATTCATGAGTTGTTTATGGATACCGGCATTGGTCGCGACGGTTACTCCATCATTGGTCAGGGTACGATCGATCAGATTTTGTTGGGCAAGAGTGAGGAGCGCCGCTCCATGCTTGAAGAAGTTGCGGGTATATCCAAGTTCCGTTATCGCAAAAATGAGGCAGAACGCAAGCTTTCCGCAACGGAAGAGAATTTGGTTCGCCTTGGCGATATTGTCGGCGAGCTGGAGGAGCGGCTGCCCGGCTTGGAGCGCCAAGCCGAAAAAGCACGCAAATACTTGGCAATGTATGAAGAAAAGAAGGATCTGGAAATCTCTCTTTGGTTGGAGGAATTGGATCGGATCAAAGAGAATGCTCGTAAGATTGATGAGCAGCATGCGATTGCCAAGGGTCAGCTGGATGGGTTGACCGTAGAAGTTGAAAACATCGAGCAGGAGATCAATCTTTTGTTCGAAGAGAATATTCAGATTACCACCGAGATTGATCGGATTCGTCAACAGCAGACGGCGTGGGAAGAGCAGCTTGGCTCGCTCTCCTCGCAAAAAGCTGTTTTGGAAAGCCAGGCTGAGTTTGAAAAAGGCGTGATCGTTCGTCTGGAGCAGGAACTCAGCGCAGTGGGTGGCCGACGTGAAGAAACAGAGGCACAGATTCTGGCTTTAAACGGCGATATTGAGCAGAAGACCGCAAAGATTGATGAGATCGATGCTTCGATCCAAAAGATTCTGGATGAGATCAAGGAAATCACCGCCAAGAGTGAGGATCAGGAACGGCAAACCGATGCGCTGCAAAAGACGTTGATGGAAAACAGCGGGGAGCGTAATCGTTTGCAGATGGAGATTATCTCGGCACGCTCCTCAATCGAATCCTTGGAGAAGCGCCTGGAGGATCTGTCGGTCGCCCGCGCGGGTCAGCTGGAGCAAACCGAGCAGCTTCGCACAGAATTGGATGATTTGCAAAAGCAGATCTCAGAAAAGCGCGAGGAACGTGAGAGCGAGCAGAATGCTTCTGCGGGGTTGCGTAAAATGCAGGAAATCAAGGAGCGTGCATATCGCGAGGCGCTTGAAAAGGAGCAAAAGTGTGCTTCTGAATGCAATGCGCTGGAGCAGCGAGCGCGCATTCTTTCCGAGATGGAAAAGCATCTGGAGGGATTTGGCGGTGCGGTCAAGCTGGTTCTTGAGCAAAGTCGCCGCGGCATTCTTCATGGCATTGTCGGCCCGATTTCTAAGCTGATCAAGGTTGATGAGGAATATTTGGTTGCAATTGAAACGGCGCTGGGCGCTGCGATTCAAAACGTTGTTACAACGGATAGTGTTTCCTCGAAAAATGCGATGCTTTGGTTGAAGCGTCAGAACGGTGGTCGCGCCACCTTCTTGCCGCTCAATACACTCACGCCCAAGGGAATCAAAGAAGATTATTCTCGCAGTAAGGGGTTTGTCGGCGTTGCGGATGAATTGGTGGAAACTGATGCATCCAATCGCAAAGCTATCGAGTTTTTGCTTGGCAGAACCTTAGTGTGCGAAACCATCGACCATGCTTTGTCCTTGGCAAAAACCTGCCAGTATCGATATAAGATCGTTACCTTGGACGGTCAGGTGATTAATGCAGGCGGCTCCATGACCGGCGGTAGTGCAGCCAAGAGCGGTGGATTGCTTTCCCGCGGATTGGAGCTGGAAAGAGTAGAAAAAGAGCTTACGCAAAAGACTGCTGCACATCAGGAATTGGAGAAGCGGTTGGATGGTGCAATGCGTGAAAAGAACACGCTCGATGCCCGTTTAACTGCCTCTGCGGATGCGATTCATCAGCTGGATGAAGAGCTTACTCGCTTGGAAGGCATTTGCGAAAGCAAAGAGGTTGTGTTGGCGTCCTATAATGAGCTTGTGAACGGCTATGATCGCGAAAGCGGCACGATCCGTGAAACAGCAAAGTCGGCAGAGGAGCGGTGTTCCGCTTTGCAAACGCAGATTGCCGCTTTGGAAGAGGTTGCGAGCGGCTTGCAGGAGGAATTGACGTCTTTGCAGGGACTTGGAACCGACGATCGCGAACGTATGGCTGAGCTGAAGCAGCGGTCTGCGGATTTTGAAGTGGACAAAGTGGGTCTGTTCAAAGAAATTGAAGGTATTCGTTCTTTGATCGGCCAACTGGAAACGCAGCTTTCCGTTATCGGAAAAGAGGCGGATGAAAAGAATCTGCAGATGGAGGCGTCGCGTCAAAAGATCGAAGAATCGATTACGGCAGCAAAGGATTTGGAGGAGCAGGCCAAGCAGCTGCGTGACCGGCAGGCGGAGGGCGAGCTTCGTACCAAGGAGCTGGCTGAGCAACGTCAGCAGCAGGAGCAACGCCAGACTCGCTTCCGCGCAGAGCAAAAGGAAAAGAGCGCAAATAAAGAAAAGCTGATCGAAGAGGTTTCGCGTCTGGATAATAAGTTGGCGGGAATCTCCGAGCAATCCGATCGCTTGATTGCGCAGCTTTTGGATATGTATGAGCTTACCGTTTCGGCGGCGAAGGAAATTGCGAAGCCGCTTGAGGATCATGCGGAAGCAAAGAAGCGTGTACATAGCCTTAAGGCAAGCATTAAAGCCTTGGGCTCTGTCAGCATCGAATCGATCGAAGAATATAATTCCGTTAAGGAGCGCTATGACTTCATGAACGGTCAGGTTCAGGATTTGATCAAGGCGAAGGCAGATCTCGAAAAGATTATTCGTGAGCTGCTCAGCCAGATGCGGGATATATTTGCCGAGAAGTTTGAACTGCTTAACCGTGAATTTCAGAGTGTCTTTACCGAATTGTTCGGTGGCGGTACTGCAAAGCTGGTGCTGAGTGATCCCGAGGACGTTTTGAATTGTGACATTGACGTTAAGGCGGCACCGCCCGGAAAGATTATCAAAAATCTGGTGTCGCTTTCCGGTGGTGAGCGTGCGTTTACCGCAATTTGCTTGTACTTTGCAATTTTGAAGGTGCGTCCCACGCCCTTCTGCGTGGTCGACGAAATTGAGGCTGCATTGGACGATGTCAACGTCACCCGCTTTGCAGGCTATCTGCGCCACTACTGCGAGACAACTCAGTTTGTTTGCATTACGCACCGTCGCGGTACGATGGAGGAGGCAGACGTTTTGTATGGCGTAACCATGCCGGAACAGGGTATTTCCAAGCTGCTGACCATCAACGTAAATGAGATGGCAGAGCAATTAAAGATTTAGGAGAACGTTTTAGAGAATGGGCTTTTTTGAAAAACTAAAGCAAGGACTTTCCAAAACCTCTAAGAGCATCGCATCAAAAATCGATTCGGTGCTTGCAGCCTTCGGTAAGATCGACGAGGATCTCTTTGAGGAATTGGAAGAAGCATTAATCATGGCGGATATCGGCGTGGATACGACGATGGAAATCATCGAGCGGTTGCGCAAGGACGTGCGTCAGGGAAGAATTACCAAGCCGGAAGAGATCAAAACGCGGTTGGTTGATATCATTGGTGAGATGATGGAACGGGACGTAGCGCCCTTCAAGCTGGAGACCAAGCCTTCTGTTATTTTGATGATCGGCGTAAACGGGGTCGGCAAGACCACCACCGCCGCCAAGCTTGCGAAGATCTATAAAGATCAGGGAAAGAAGGTTATTTTCGGCGCAGCCGATACCTTCCGCGCTGCTGCGGCTGAGCAGTTGGCAACTTGGGCGGAACGAGTTGGCGTAGATATCATCAAGAGCCGGCAAGGTGCCGATCCTGCGGCGGTCGTATTTGATACCATTTCTGCGGCAAAGGCCCGCGGATGCGACTTGATTATTTGCGATACGGCGGGCCGTCTTCACAATAAGGTCAATTTGATGAACGAGCTTGCGAAAATCCAGAAGGTGATCAATTCGCAGCTGCCCGATGCGGATACCGAGGTGTTGCTGGTGCTGGATGCAACAACCGGTCAAAACGCCATGAATCAGGCGATTGAGTTCAAGAAGGTGACGCCGCTTACCGGTGTTGTTTTGACCAAATTGGACGGAACTGCCAAGGGTGGTATGGCAATTCCCTTGCGTGTTGAGCAGGGATTGCCGATTCGGTTTGTCGGTGTCGGCGAAAAGATGGATGATCTGCAGCCCTTCGATGGCCATGATTTTGCGAGAGCATTGTTTTGAGGAATATTATGAGAGTAGACGGTAGAACAGAAAAACAAACCAGAAAAATTGAAATTATTAAAGATTATACCATGCATGCAGAGGGTAGCGTTCTTTATTGCCAGGGCAACACTAAGGTGATTTGCACCGCTTCGGTGGAAGAGAACGTACCCCCCTATCTGCTTGGCACCGGTAAAGGCTGGGTAACGGCGGAATATTCCATGCTGCCCCGTGCAACGGCCACCAGAAATAAGCGGGATATCAGCAAGCTGAAGCAAGCTCCCCGCAGTACCGAGATCCAGCGTTTGATCGGCAGAGCACTTCGCGGTGCAGTGGATCTCTCCTTGCTGGGTGAGCGCAGCATTGTTATTGATTGCGATGTCATTCAGGCCGATGGCGGTACGCGCTGTGCTTCGATCAGCGGTGGTTTTGTTGCCTTGGCGCTTACAATTCAAAAATTGATGGATGAGGGCAAGCTGGACGTAAACCCCATTCGTAAGCAGGTGGCGGCAATTTCCGTTGGCGTGCTGGACGGTGCTCCTGCATTGGATCTTTGCTACGTAGAGGATAGCAAGGCAGATACCGATATGAACGTGATTATGTCCTCCAATGGCGGCTTTATTGAAATCCAGGGGACTGCCGAAGGTGAAGAATTTGATAAAAAGCAGCTTGATTCCTTGCTCGGCCTTGCAAAGCTTGGCTGCAAAAAAATATTTGCTGCGCAAAGCAAGGTGCTTGGATGATGGAAAAGAAGTTTGTTATTGCAACCAATAATCCGCATAAGGTATTTGAATTCAAAAAGATTCTTGCTCCGCTTGGAATTTCATGCTATTCTTTGGAGGAAATGGGAATTGCCTGCGATGCCGAGGAAACGGGTACTACCTTTGCGGAGAATGCCTATATAAAGGCAAAAGCGGTTTATGATATTTGTAAGCTACCTACCGTTGCCGACGACAGCGGTATTTGCGTGGAGGCACTCGGCGGTGAGCCGGGTGTGTATTCCGCGCGTTACGGTGGCGAAGGCTATGACGATGAAGGAAGAATGCTTTTGCTGCTGAAAAACATGGAGCGGCATGAGAATCGCACCGCGAATTTTACTTCGTCTATCAGCTGCGTGATTGATGATGAAACAGTGATCAGCGCGGAAGGATATGTGTTTGGTCAATTGACCCGCGAACCACGCGGCACCAACGGCTTTGGTTATGATCCGATCTTTTTGCCGAATGGCTATGATCAAACTACGGCCGAGATGGAAAGTGAAGCAAAAAATGCAATCAGCCACCGCGGGAATGCGTTGCGGCTGCTGGTGAATAAATTAAAGGAGTATTATGATGCTGAATAGTAAGCAGCGGGCAAAACTGCGTGGACTTGCCTCCACTGAGCCCACAATCTTTCAGTTGGGGAAGGATGGCATTACCGAGAATTTTATCAAATCGGTTGATACGGCGCTTGCGGCCAGAGAATTGATCAAATTCAAGGTTTTGGAAAATGCGATGATCGATCGCCACGCGGCGGCTGAGGAGATCGCCGAAGCAACCGATAGTGAGGTTGTTACGGTGATCGGTACCAAGATCGTGCTGTATCGCCCTGCCAAAAAGCCGGTTATTCAGCTGTAAGATGGGAAATATACTGCTGTACGGAGGAACCTTCGATCCGCCGCATAAGGGGCACCGTCATTTGTTGAAGGTGGCTTTGGAGCAGGTTGCGATTGATCGGGTTTTCCTGATCCCCGCCTATATCCCGCCGCATAAAGACCACCGACCGTCTCTTTCTTTTGAGATGCGCAAGGGTGTATTGATCGATTATTTCAGCGATATTCCGAATTTGAAGGTTCTGGATATTGAAGAAAAGCTTGGCGGGAAGAGCTATACGATTCATACCATCGAAACGTTGGAACGAGAATATCCGAATAACGACTTTTATTTTTTGATGGGAACGGATATGTTTCTTAGCTTCGAACGTTGGTTTCAGTTTGAAGAACTGCTGAAACGGATGTTTTTGGTTGTCGGCTCCCGCGAGGTGGGCGATAAAGGGCAACTTTTGAAGCAGAAACAACATTTGTTGGAGCGTTTTGAGTGTAAAGGTATTATACTTTGCGATATGGAACCGATCGTTTGTGCCTCAAGCGCAATCAAAAGCGAAGGGGACGGCCTTGTTGGCGCAATTTTAAAGCATATCGGTTCGGAATTGGATGCAAAACGGGCACGGCACACTATGCAGGTTGCCGATTATGCCGCCGCTCTTGCCGAAATGCATGGTGCGGATCGTAAAAAGGCCTATCTGGCAGGATTGCTGCACGATTGTACCAAGTGCTATTCCGAGCAATGGCATCGGGAATATGCCGCAAAGCATAATATTTTACTTACAGCAGACGATTTGGCTTGTCCGCAAGTGCTGCACCAGATAACGGCACCCTGCTTTGCCCGGGAAACGTTCGGTGTGACCGATGAGGAAGTCCTTTCCGCTATCGGATGCCATACGACAGGTAAGGTGAATATGAGCACGCTCGATATGCTGCTGTTTTTCGCCGATAGCTGTGAACCGAGCCGTGATTATCCAACCGTGGATGCGATCCGTAAGGTAGGCGAGCGCAATTTGAAGGCGGGAGCTTTGATGCTGATCCGTCATGTGATCGCATTTTTGAAAGAAAGGAATGCGTACTTGCATCCTCAAACTGAGGCGGCAAGGGACGACTTAATAAAGGAGCTTGAAAAGAATGAATGAAGCTGTTAAAATTGCGGTGAACGCATTGGATAGCAGAAAGGGAACCGATATTGAAGTTCTGAAGATTGGCGGAATTTCTTCGGTGGCAGATTATTTTATTATCTGCTCCGGTTCTTCTACGACGCAGATCCGTACGCTTGGCGATGAGGTTGAATTTCGTTTGAAGGAAGATCTTGGGCTTGCACCGCTTCATTGCGAAGGCTATCAATCCGGGAATTGGTATTTGCTGGATTATGGTTTTTTGATTGTACACGTATTTCATCGTGAGGCGCGTGAGTTTTATAAGCTCGAGCATCTTTGGGCCGATGCTGAGCGAATTGCGCCTGAAACTTTGATTGACCAAAAGGGGGAAGAAGAAAATGAAGTATGATTACAGTGCCATTGAAAAGAAATGGCAAAAGTATTGGGATGAGAATGAGAGCTACAAGGTAGAAATCGACCACAGTAAGCCGAAATTCTATGCGTTGGTTGAGTTTCCGTATCCTTCGGGCCAAGGTCTCCACGTTGGCCATCCCCGTTCCTATACGGCGCTGGATATTGTCAGCCGCAAGAAGAGAATGGAAGGTTATAACGTTCTGTATCCTATGGGATGGGATGCTTTCGGTTTGCCCACCGAAAACTTTGCAATCAAGAATAAGATCCATCCCGCGATTGTTACCGAAAATAATATCGCCAGATTCAAAAGCCAGTTGAAATCCTTGGGCCTTTCCTTTGATTGGTCTCGTGAGGTGAATACTACCGATCCTTCTTATTATAAGTGGACACAATGGATTTTCCTGCAACTGTTCAAAAAGGGCCTGGCTTACAAAAAGGAAATGAACGTAAACTGGTGTACCGGATGTAAGGTGGTTCTGGCAAACGAAGAGGTTGTTAACGGCGTTTGTGAGCGTTGTGCCAGCCCGGTCGTTCATAAGGTTAAGAGCCAATGGATGCTTAAAATTACAGAATATGCCGAAAAGCTGATCAATGGATTGGATGACGTTGATTTTATCGAGCGCGTAAAGACGCAGCAGATCAACTGGATCGGTAAGTCTACCGGTGCAACCGTTCGCTTTGGTACAACGGTCGGTACGGAGCTGGAGGTCTATACCACTCGCCCCGATACCCTCTTTGGCGCTACTTATATGGTTATTGCTCCCGAGCATCCGTTGATTGATGAGTATAAGGACAGAATCGCTAACTATGACGCTGTGATTGATTATCGCAATACAGCGGCCGCTAAGAGCGATTTTGAGCGCACCGAGCTGGTAAAGGAGAAGACCGGCGTTAAGCTCGAAGGGATCTGCGGTATTAACCCTGTTAACGATAAAGAGATTCCCATTTTTGTTTCCGACTACGTTTTGATGTCTTACGGCACCGGTGCCATCATGGCGGTTCCTGCGCACGATACCCGCGACTATGAGTTTGCCAAGGTTTTTGATCTGCCAATCATTCAGGTCGTTGCTGGCGGCGATATTTCCGAGGAAGCCTTTACCGACGTTGCGACCGGTATTATGGAAAACAGCGATTTCTTGAACGGTCTTTCCGTTGAGGAAGCGAAGGTTAAAATCATCGAATTTCTTGCCTCGAAAGGGAAGGGTGAGCCCAAGACCAACTATAAGCTGCGCGACTGGGTATTCTCTCGTCAGCGTTATTGGGGCGAGCCGATTCCCATTGTGCATTGTCCCAAGTGCGGCCCCGTTGCTGTTCCCGAAGATCAATTGCCTCTGCTTTTGCCCGATGTAGAAAGCTATGAGCCTACCGATAACGGCGAGAGTCCGCTGGCCGCTATGGATAGCTTTGTGAATACCACCTGTCCTTGCTGCGGCGCAGATGCGAAGCGTGAAACCGATACCATGCCTCAGTGGGCGGGATCTTCCTGGTACTTCCTGCGTTATATGGATCCTAAAAACGACAAGGCCTTGGCCTCCGAAGAAGCATTGGAGTATTGGGGTCCTGTTGATTGGTACAATGGCGGTATGGAGCATACCACCTTGCACCTGCTGTATAGCCGTTTCTGGCATAAATTCCTGTATGATATCGGTGTTGTTAAGACTGCTGAGCCTTATGCAAAGCGTACCTCTCACGGTATGATACTGGGCGAGGGCGGCGAGAAGATGTCCAAGTCTCGCGGAAACGTTGTAAATCCCGATGATATCGTTCGCGATTACGGTGCCGATACTTTGAGAACCTACGAGATGTTTATCGGCGACTTTGAAAAGAGCGCACCTTGGAATACTGCAAGTATCAAGGGCTGCAAGCGTTTCCTTGAGAAGTCCTATAATCTTCTGGATATTATGGCAGAAGGAGATGAGATTTCCGCTGAGCTGGAGCGTGCATTCCATCTTACCATTAAGAAGGTGGGCGACGATATCGATCATCTGAAGATGAATACGGCGCTTGCTGCGTTGATGAGCCTGATCAATGATATCTCCGCGAAGGGCTCCATCAACCGTAAGGAATTGGAAATCTACGTTAAGATGCTGTACCCCTTTGCTCCGCACCTTGCAGAAGAAATGTGGCAAACTGCCGGGTTTGAGGGTGATATGACCTACGCAGCATGGCCGAAGTATGATGAAGCGAAGACGAAGGCATCTGAGGTCGAAATCGCCGTTCAGCTGCTTGGCAAGCTGAAGGGTCGCGTTATGATCCCCGCCGAAGCTACGCAGGATGAGGTTCTGGAGATCGTTCGTTCCGACGAAAAACTCGCTGCTTTGCTTGAGGGTAAGAATATTGTTAAGGTAATCTACGTCAAAGGCAAACTGATGAATCTGATTGTTAAATAATGTAAAATGCCGCTCGAAAGATCGAGCGGCATTTTTATATGGCAAACGTTAAATAATAGTCTTTGGTTTGAACGGTGTGGAGGCGATCTTTTATTTCCGCCAGATGAACGGATCCCATTCCCGCGAGCCCAATTCCGATTAATTTAGTATAGGCTTCTTTTGCAGTCCATAACTCGAAAAAGTTTGTTTGCGGATCAGAATTGAGATAGGCTAATTCGGCATCATCGCAATAACGGTGAATGATTCTCGGATCGATGGTGCGCAGGAACTCAATGTCAACGCCTATCGGCTTGTCGCTTACGGCGCAGACGACGATTCCCTTGGAATGGCTGACACTAAAATGAATTGGTAGATCAATTGCGTGGGGCTTTCCATGCTCATCGATTGAAAAATTTACGGAATCTGCATGGATACCAAACCATTCGGCAATCAGCTTTCTCGAGAGCATATCAGAGGCCACGATCGATTTTTTTGCCGTTTCATTGATCGTTTGATTGACGCGTGCTTTTTTGCTTGAATCCATCATGCGATAGAAGAGAAAAAAATCTCGTTCGCTCATGGAGCTTGTGTTGTAAAAAGACCAGATCATACATTGTCATCTTTCTTTGAAATATTTTATAAAATTATATCACGCAAATGTTGAAAAAACAAGTTAAAGAAACTTCATAAATGCTTCGATGCTCCGTTCGTCGGCCTTTTTGAGCGTATAGGCTAATTCTAAAATGCGATGGTTATCTCCCGAATATCGCTCAATACGGCGTGAATCCTTGAGGAGCGCTGCGGTTCCGCGGCGAATCAATCGAGCTGCAGAATGCGTGGATGAGGGAGCGAGGAAAGGGCCTGCTTTTGCCTGAGCGGCAGCGGTGATACGTGTTAAACTGTTTATGCTTTTGGGCTCAAATCCTAAGGCAACAAGTTCGGTTGATGCATTTGCAAAAATGCTGTGATATTGATAAAACTGTGTTTCTAAGACTTGTATAATAGCAATGTCATGCTGCGTTTTCTGAAACTCTTTTAGTTTGATTTTTCTGATTTCGGTTGCTTTTCGGATGTATTGCAAAAGTTGCTTGCTTTTCAAGAAATCTCGCCTCCATGCAATAGGTTACCCGCAATTTTTGTTTTTATTTTCAAAAACGCTTGACATTGCAAGGGGAGTATGCTAATATATTTAGGCGATAATTGCGGGTGTAGCACATCGGCTAGTGCATCGGCCTTCCAAGCCGAGGAGGTGGGTTCGATTCCCATCACCCGCTCCATCAGTTGCGCTTGTAGCTCAGCCGGATAGAGCAACTGCCTTCTAAGCAGTGGGTCAGGGGTTCGAGTCCCTTCAAGCGCGCCATATCGAAAAGTGGCTTAAACCAAGCATTCATGCGGGTTTGAGCCATTTTTCTTTTTTTGATTTTTTTACTGTAAAGTTATAATGCTTTACGAATGGCACTCCTTGATTTCGTAATAAATTCGCGTTTGTTTGAGAATAATGAACAGGGAGGATGATTTATGAAGCTATGCAATTCTTTTGAAAAAAACCTAAAACTATTTAAAAATGCCTTTCAGCGGGATGCTACGTTTAAGATGAAACGAATACAAAATCCGCATCATCCCGAGATTCAAATCATTGCGCTGATGTCCGGAGCAATGGTTAGCAATGATATTGTGAACAGAGACGTAGTTGCCGGTTTGGAAACGAACCGATACGAACCGACTCCGGAAGGCGCGGTGGCCGGCGGCATATCGTGCCATAATCTTGAGATTACCGACGATTTACAGAAGGCTTTAATGCAGATTGGAGCGGGAGATTGCGTCGTATTAATTGGCGATGCCGCGCGTTGTATAATTGTTGATACCAAGGGGATGGCGCAGAGAAGCAACAGCGTTCCCGAAACGGAGATCTCGTTGTTGGGGCCTCAGGACGGTTTTAATGAGAATATTATGGCAAATCTCGGCCTTTTAAAAAAACGAATTGCTTCCCCAAAGTTGAAAAGTGAGTTTTTTGTTTGCGGCAAACAGTCGAACAATAAACTGGCGATTTGCTATTTGGAGGATGTTGTTCGTCCTGCCTTGGTTGAAGAGATAAAGCAACGCTTGAATACGATTGATATTGATTTTGTGCCGGATGGAAACATATTGGCCGAGTTAATTCGCGATTGTCCGTGGTCAGTTTTTAAAACGGTGGGCAAAACATCACGTCCCGACGTACTTGCGTCTAAGCTGATGGAGGGGAGGATTGGCGTGATATTGGACGGATCACCCGTTGCAATCACGTTACCATATATTTTTGCCGAGAGCTTTCAAAGTCCTGATGATTATTATCAAAGTGTTTTATACGCGAATATTGGCCGAGTGCTGCGTTTTTTAGGCTTTATTTTATCCGTTTTTTTACCCGGCTTTTATTTGGCTGTTGTTAATTATAATCCGGGTGTACTTCCCGCACATTGGCTGTATACGGCAATGGCATCTTCGGCGGGCGTCCCCATTTCGACCTTTTCGGAGATGCTTCTGCTCTTTTTTGCCTTTGAAATTTTGCGCGAAACAGGTACGAGAATGCCGGCGGGATTGGGGCTTGCATTGAACATTGTCGGAGCGGTAATTTTGGGAGATGCGGCAGTCACAAGCAATATTGTTTCTACGCCGATGGTGATTATCGTAGCCTTTTCCGGTGTGACCGGATTGATGGTGAAGGATTTAAAGGGGCCGGTCTTTTATTTGCGTTTGCTTGGAATCTTTGCGGGTGCTTTCTTTGGGTTGCCCGGGATTGCATTTGCCGCCGTAATTGTTTTGATGATACCGGCGTCGATGCATTCGATGGGTGTGCCGTTTTTGTATACACTCGGCAGACGGATCGGAACGCAGGATACGTTGGTGCGCGTTCCGTATTGGCGAATGATTTGGCGTCAAGCAAGATTTAGCCTTAACAGGAGGCGGCAGCGATGAGGATCAATATAAAAGCAGTTCTGATCGGTATTTTTCTTATTTTTGCGGTGATTGGTGCTTTGTTTTTGCCCCGCCGCGATTTACGAAAATTGGCGCAGGTGGCAGGCATAGCCTTGGATATTGCAGACGATAAGATCGTGGCAGCATTTGAACTGTACGTTCCCGCGGTTGATCAGCCGATCGGGAGTGAGCGGAGTGTTGTTTACGGAACGGGTGAAACCCTTGAAGAGTGTGTGGACTCGGTAAAGCGGCGCTTTGGAGCAGAACTTTATCTAAATGATGCATCTGTTTTGATTTTGGGCTCCGAACGCTTGAATGATGCGGTTCGTTCCTACTATTCGGTTCTTGCCCACGATCACATGGACCTGCCTGTTTTCTATGCTTATCATCAGTCGGCGGCGGAAATCTTTGAGGGTGAAGGAACGGTGATTTCAACAGAGCTTGCCGCAAGTGCAGAAGCCTTAGGAGAATTTCAAACGATTCGCGACCTTATGAACGATGAAGGAAAACAAGCGTGGGTTCGGGGAAGAGGAGCGTATGAGATTGTATTGTAAGCTTCGTTTAATGTTGGGATGCAGCGCTGCATTCGGATGGTTTATTTTGCGGGATATTTCATTTCACGCGGTGCTGCCGATGATCCCGCTCGGGTTGCTCTATTACGTTATTGCACGGCGTTTTCGGGGTTCCTTTTGGCTAAATGCCGCTACGGCGGCGGGAACTGCTTTAATTGCAACGACTGCAGTGGGAGAAGGGGTGTTCGACGGCAATGGTTATTTGTCGTTGCTTTGTTTATTGCTTGCTGTTGGAGTGGGTGCGATCGGAATGTCGAAGGTTGAGCTTTCGAGAATCAGCGGGTGGTGGATTGCAGCGTTTTTTGCGTCTTATTGTTTGATGTTCATTGCAACATTTCCCGGTATACGTTTTCGCACAGAGCTACCGCTTTTGGCCGAGTGGTCGGACGTTTTGGTTTTGTATTTGCTTGCTTTTATTGAGCCCTTGAGTCTTGGCCGTGATTATCGCGGATCTCCGTTCCTTCTCGGTGTATTGCTGCTTCCCTTCAGCGTTGTGTCGTTCCTTGCATTGGGGGACGGTGCGTTTGAATTGGCTGAATATCCGTATCTGTCCGTGTGGTCCGGTGTCGCCGTATCGGCATTTCATCATCTGGAGGGGATCATCCTTTGCCTGTATTTCGGTGTTGCGGCTTTGCGCGTCGCATTCTTTTTTGTTGAAATTCAAAAAATCCATTGCAATCGTTTAGAGGGTATGTTATAATTTCCTTAGATTAAATGCCGAGTTGCGGTAAAATATCGGAGGATAAAACTATGATTAAAGTCACTGTATGGAACGAGTATTTGCATGAGGACCCCGAGCATCCAAAGAGCAATGAAAGATCAATTCAATGCCATCCCAACGGGTTGCATGAAACGATCGCCGAGATTGTTCGTGAATTGGGCGACGACAAGGTTCAGGTTCGTACTGCTGTTCTGAAGCAGCCCGAGCACGGCTTGACTCAAGAAGTATTGGACGATACCGACGTTCTTCTTTGGTGGGGTCATATGGGCCATCATTTGGTTGAAGATGAAATTGTTAACCGTGTTTATAAGCGCGTTTTGGAGGGTATGGGTCTGGTTGTTCTCCATTCCGGCCATCATTCCAAGATTTTCAAGAAGCTGAACGGTACCACTTGTAATTTGAAATGGATGGACGGCGCTTATGAGCGTTTGTTTACCATCGATCCTGCCCATCCCATTGCTCGCGGCATTCCCGCCGAGTTTGAGCTTGGCATCGAAGAGTGCTACGGCGAGTTCTTTGATATTGCAAAGCCCGATTCCGTTATCTTCCAGGGCTGGTTTGATTGTGGCGAGGTTTTCCGCAGCGGTTGTACTTTTACTCGTGGCTACGGCCGTATCTTCTATCTCCAGCCCGGTCATGAAACCAATACTGCTTATCAGAATCCCCATATTCGCCGTATTATTCAGAATGCAGTTGAATGGTGCTATTCTGACATCAAGCGTCCTTACATCGACGCGCCCAAGATTGAAAATTCTTTGGAAGATCTTCGTTTGGGGAAAGCAGATGGCGACTATCTGAAGCACTTTAATGACAGCATCTAAGTAATGTATCGAGGGTGGCATTTGCCACCCTCTTTTTTGTAGACGAAAACCACGCGATAGTCGCGTGGTTCAAAAAAAGGTTTACCGATGAAAAAAATCCTCCGATTGTGATAAAATAGGAACGACCTGCCAGTCGAACCAGAACACAATCGGAGGATTTATCTATGAAAAATG
>JAFQKO010000128.1 GCA_017396865.1 Clostridia bacterium
GAGGATATTACCTTTCGGAATATTGAGATCCGCAACGGAGAGGAAGCCCTTTTCCCCTCGGTTGTCATCTGCCGTGATCCCGGAGAAAAGGAGACCGCCGAGCTGCCGCACATCTCAGGCATAACCTTTGAGAACGTTACCCTCGGCGGCAGACCGATCTCCGCCGCCGATCTTCGCATCGAAGGCGACGTGCAAAACCTGCTGATCCGATAAATTAAAGATAAAGAAGATGAACTTATGAACCTCATTAAAGAAGCAAAATCTCTACAAGCAGAGGCGGTGGCTCTGCGCCGCACGCTGCACCAATATCCCGAATGGAGCTTCGGGGAATTTCGCACCGCTTCGCTGATCGTTCAGCGGCTGCGGGAGCTGGGCTACACCGTTTTAACGGGGCGGGCAGTTTGCGACCCCGCCGCCATTCCCTGCCTGCCCTCCGAGGCGCAGACCGAGCAATGGGCGAACCGCGCCATCGAGGAGGGGGCCGACCCCGATCTGGTTGCCCAAATGAAGGGCGGGCTGACGGGTGTGGTTGGCATCCTGAAGGGCGAAAAGCCCGGCAAGACGGTGGCCTTCCGCTTCGACATCGACTGCAATGCCATCGAGGAATCCGCAGACACCGCTCACCGACCCGCCGCCGAGGGCTTTGCCTCCCGCCACGAGCGGTCGATGCATGCCTGCGGCCACGACGGACACACCGCCATCGGGCTGACGCTGGCCAAGCTGCTTGCCGCCCGCCGCGACACCCTTTGCGGCACGGTCAAACTGATCTTCCAGCCCGCCGAGGAGGGGGTTCGGGGCGCCAAGGCGATGGTGGCCGCAGGGGTGGTGGACGACGTGGACTGCTTTTTCAGCGGGCACATCGGCATCAACCAAACCCAAAGCCATACCCTCGCCGCCTCGGTAGGCAACTTTTTGGCGGTGCGCAAATATGAAGCCATCTTCATCGGCAGAAGCAGCCACGCAGGCCTTGCCCCCCAAGAGGGCAGAAACGCTCTGCTGGCCGCCGCCCATGCCACCCTTGCCTTACATTCCATTCCCCGCCATGCCGACGGCAGTTCCCGCATCAACGTTGGCATCTTCAACAGCGGCGGGAGCATCAATGCCGTGCCCGATCGGGCGCGGATCGCCTTTGAGACCCGCGGCGAGACCAGCGAGATCAATGCCTTTCTCGGGGGCGAGGCGGAGCGGATCCTTCGCGCCGCGGCCGACCTGCAGGGGGTGGACGTAACCTTACGCATCATGGGGGAGGCCGACTCCTTTGAGCCCGACCCCGCCCTGGCAGAGGAGGTTGCCGCGCTGGCGGAAAGCCTCGGGATCTACACCGCGGTGGATCGCTATCAGCCGATGGTTGCCAGCGAGGACTGCACCGCCTTTTTGCGGCGGGTGACCGAGCGGGGCGGCAAGGCCGCCTACCTGATGTTCGGCGCCAAGCTAGCCGCTGTGCACCACAACCCGCAATTTGATTTCGACGAATCGGTACTTTGGGAGACCGTTGCCCTGCTGGCCGCCCTGACGGAGAACTATACAACGCTATGAGAAACAAGACCTTACCCACCGTTTTCATTCTGCTCGCCGCCGCTCTTTGGGGCTGTATGGGGCTGTTCGTTCGCTATTTCAACGGCATCGGGATCGAGGCGATGGACATCGCCCTTTTGCGGGTGCTGACCGCATCGGTTTTTCTGCCGATGGCCATCGGGCTTTATCAGCCGACCGCCTTCAAGATCAAAACGCGCCATCTTTGGTGCTTTCTCGGCACGGGCATCCTCTCCCTTTCGATGTTTACCTTTTGCTATTTCAAGACCATCGAGATGACCGACCTTTCCATCGCGGCGGTGCTGCTCTATACCGCGCCGGTGATGGTGGTTTTGATGTCGGCGGTATTTTTTAAAGAAAAGCTTACCTGGATGAAGGGGCTTGCCTGCCTGCTGGCCTTTATCGGCTGTGTTTTGGTGAGCGATCTGCAGGGCAGCTCTCTGCCGCCCTTGGCGCTGCTGACCGGCCTGCTTTCGGGCCTCGGCTATGCGCTGTACAGCATCTTCAGCCGCTTCGCCATGAACCGCGGCTACCGCTCCCTCACCATCGTTGTTTACACCTTTTGGTTTTCCCTTTTGGGGATCCTGCCCTTTTCCCATCCTATCGCCACCTTTGAAAAGATCGCCGCCGCAGGTTGGATCGGCTGGCTGATGTTGGTCGGCATGGGCATCCTCACCGCTGTTTTGCCCTACCTGTTCTATACCCTCGGCCTGGAAAAGACCGAGGCGGGCAAGGCCTCGGTGATGGCCTCGCTGGAGCCGGTGGTTGCCACCGTGGCGGGGCTGATCGCCTTCGGCGAGGTGCCGAGCCTTTGGGCGGCGGGCGGTATTATTCTCGTTTTGCTCGGAGTTGTTTTGCTGAATGTTCGATTTAAAAAACTGTAACCTCTGCCCCCGCCGTTGCGGAGTCGACCGCACCGTGCAGACGGGACGGTGCAAAAGCGGGGCGGACATGAAGATCGCCCGCGCCGCCCTCCACTTTTGGGAGGAGCCGCCCCTTTCGGGGACCCGCGGCTCGGGCACGGTGTTTTTCAGCGGCTGCAATTTGGGCTGCATCTACTGCCAGAATCGGCAGATCAGCCGCGGCGATGTCGGCCGCCCCGTTTCCCCCGCAGCACTGGCTGAAGTTTTTTCCGCTCTGCAACAGGAAGGGGCCCATAATATCAACTTGGTGACCCCTACCCATTTTATGCCGCCCATTGCGGAATCGGTTGCTTTGTACCGCGCCGCAGGCGGCAAGCTGCCCATCGTTTATAATACGAGCGGCTACGAACTGCCCGAGGCGATCGAAGCGCTCCGCGGCACGGTGGACATCTATCTGACCGATCTGAAATATGCCGACGGCGACACCGCCGCGCGGTACAGCTTTGCCGCCGATTATCCGCAGGTGGCCAAGGCGGCGCTGAAAGCGATGGTCGAGACCGTCGGCGCGCCCTGCTTTGATGCGGACGGCATGCTGCAGGCGGGGGTGATCGTTCGGCTGTTGGTATTGCCCTATGCGGAGCACGAGGCGATGATGAACCTCAAATGGCTCAAGGAGCAATTCGGCGATCAAATCATCATCAGCCTGATGAATCAATATACCCCCGTGGGGGAGGATTTGCCCGCCGCGTTGCGGCAACCGCTGGCGGCGGCCGCCTACCAAACGGTGGTGGACTATGCCCGCACCTTAAACTTTAAAACCACCTATATTCAGGAAGGAGAAACGGCAAAGGAAAGCTTTATCCCGCCGTTCGAAACGAAATGAAACTACTTTGCTTGGGGGACGTGGTCTCCGCCGTCGGTGTGGCGGCGGTGGAAAAGACTCTGCCCGCGCTCAAACAAAAATACCGCCCCGATGCCATCCTCATCAACGGGGAAAACAGCGCCGTCGGCAACGGCATCGATCGCCGCGCGACGGAGGCACTTTTTGCAATGGGTGCCGACGTCATCACCGGCGGCAACCATTCCTTTCAGCGCAAGGGCGCCGAGGAGCTGCACGAGGAGACCGAATGCCTGCTCCGCCCCGCCAACTGGTGCGGCGACCCCTTCGGCAGAGGGGAATGCAGGCTGGATATGGGGCGATATACCCTGCGGGTGATCTCTCTGCAGGGCAGCCTCTTTATGAATAAATGCGAAAACCCCTTTACCTATCTGGAGGCGCTGCTCAAGGAGCGCGACCCGCGGGAGCTGATCGTTGTGGACTTCCATGCCGAGGCCACCGCTGAAAAGCAAGCCCTCGCCCGCCGCTTCGACGGCGAGATCGCCCTCCTCTTCGGCAGCCACACCCACGTGCAGACCAACGATGCCCAAATTTTGCCCAAGGGCACCGGCTACCTGACCGATATCGGAATGTGCGGCTCGCAGAACAGCATCCTCGGCAAGGGGCTTGCGCCTTGCATCCATAATTTCATCGACCCGGAAAATCGCATGAAGATCACCGACGGCGAGCCGCCCTGCATCGTCAACGGCCTGCTGGCCGAGCTGGACGAGCAGAGCAAAAAATGCCGAGCGATCACCCTGATAAATCTGCGGGAAATTGATTGACAAAACGGCAAAGCCGTGTTAAAATACAGTTTGTCACACGCCGGTGTGGCGGAACTGGCAGACGCCCGGGACTTAAAATCCCGTGGGTGAATAACCCGTACCGGTTCGATCCCGGTCACCGGCACCAAAAAAGGCACTCCTTTCGGAGTGCCTTTTTTGATGCCGATGACCCTTGGGATTGAACCGCGCCCACTTTTCAGCAACATCTTTCAGCCGAGCGCACTCCTTTCGGAGTGCCTTTTTTGATGCCGATATTTCACATCTCCTTCATCAACCATTGCAATTCGCCGCAAAGCATAGTATAATGGAATCAATCGACAGGATTCTTTAATAATCGACACACGGGAGGAGCATAACGGTGAGTTGGAAAAACCAAAAAACCCTACATAAAATTTTAATTGCGGCGGGAGCCGCCGCCATCGTGATCGGCATCGTTTTATTCTTGATCCTTTTCTTCGGGATCGACCCTGCCCCCGCTGAACAGGAAGATCAAAAGGAACAGCAAAGCGCAACCGAGCAGGCCGAGCAAAAGCAGGCCGAGCAGGCGGCGCAGGCGCTGATCCTTGAGGCGGATGCGCTGGCGGCGGGCTACGATTATCAAGGCGCCATCGCCCTGCTCAAGAGCTACGAGCAATTCGATCTCGTTCCCGCGCTGGCGGACAAGGTTGCAGCCTACCAAAAGGCAGACGGCGAGCTGGTCGTTTACGAGGATATGAGCAAGGTGACCCACATTTTCTTCCATTCGCTGATCGTGGATCCCGCCCGCGCCTTCGACGGAGAATATTCCGAGGCCAATGCAGGATATAATCAATATATGACCACCGTTACCGAGTTCAATGCCATGCTGGAGGAGCTGTATCGGCGGGATTACGTTTTGGTTTCCCCCTACGATGTGGCCCATGAGGTCAACGAGAACGGCAAGACCTCCTTTGCCTACGGCGAGCTGCGGTTGCCGAAGGGGAAAAAGCCCTTCGTTATGAGCCAGGACGACCTCAACTATTACAGCTTTATGGTCTGCGATAAAAACGGCGCGGGAGACATCCCCGCCTTTGCCGACAAAAACGGCGACGGCTATGCCTCCAAGGTTGTAGTCGGCGAGGACGGCTATCCCACCTGCGAATACATCGACGAAAACGGAAAGGTGACCTACGGCGACTACGATCTGGTGCCCCTTTTGGAAAAATTCATCCAAGCGCATCCCGACTTTTCCTACCATGGCGCCCGCGCCATCTTGGGAATGACCGGCTACGAGGGGGTATTCGGCTATCGCACCAAGCCCGTTTACGAAGCAACGATGGGCGCAGAGCGCTATCAAAAAGAGGTGGAGGAGGCCAAGGCGGTGGCGCAATGCCTGCGGGATCACGGCTGGATCCTTGCCAGCCATTCCTATGCCCACCACGGCTACGGCAACATCTCCGCAGAGCGGGTCAAGCTCGACAGCGAAAAATGGGAGAAGACGGTTCAGCCCATCATCGGGGATTGCGACATTCTGCTTTATCCCAACGGCTCGGACATCGCAGGCGAAGGCCCTTACACCATGGACAACGCAAAGTTCAAGGCCCTTTATGCCGACGGCTACCGCTATTTCTACAACGTGGACAGCTCGATCTATTGGTCCCAGCTCGGGGACACCTATTTCCGCGGCGGCAGACGGAATCTGGACGGCTATCGGATGTATCACAACCCGAAGCTTTTGGCGGATCTTTTTGATTCCGAAAAGATCTTTGATCCCCGGCACACC
>JAFQKO010000129.1 GCA_017396865.1 Clostridia bacterium
ATATTTCGAGACCATCTCATACAGGATAGTGTTTCCCAGTCGCCAACGAGAGTTATTGTCTTCATAGTTTTCAATTCGTTCTCTGCAAAGATCGGTAATCATATGCAACCTCCTTTGAAATTTCTAAATGCAAAAACGGATTCGGAAAAACGAATCCGTTTATTTTGGCACGCCCGGCGCGATTCGAACGCGCGGCCTTTCGCTTAGGAGGCGAACGCTCTATCCTGCTGAGCTACGGGCGCATATTATGAAATTTAGGTAAATTAGGATTTGGTGGCATATCTCTTACATTTTCCCGGAAAGGCACCAAAGGGTACCAAACGGGGTGCCAAATTGCCGGAGGTTTTGATGCAAGGTCGCGAAATCGGCGTTTTTCTCGCGTTTTCGCGCGTTCCCTGCAGTATCACACGGATAGAGCAAGACCTTAGGAGGCGGACCCTCTATCCTGCTGAGGTACAGAGACGTATTTTTGCATAGTTAATAATAAAGTAAAATGAAATAAATGTCAAGCAGATTGACATTTATTCTATTTTTTAATATAATTTTATCCGGCTCCTCATATTCTTAAATGAGGAGATGAAATGAATGGAAGAATATAACAGAGATTCTCTGCGGGCATATCGCAGGGAGCAAGAGGCAGGGCGAAAGGAACGCAAGAAGAATAAAGGCTCCAAGTGGATTACGCTGTTGATCATCTTGCTGTTTATCGTTGCGGGGATTTTTTATCTCCATACTGAGCATTCGGCATGGATTCGGGATTTTTTTACCTCCAAGCCCCTGAGCGGGGAGGAAGCCTCCTCTCAATCGGTGCACGCAACCGTCGACGGCGTCTTGGCGGAGCGGAATGAAGTCGATTAGAATTTCGCCGCTGTTTTGTTTGCTGCTCTTTTCGTATATGCTGATCGAGGGCAGCTTCGATCCCTTGTGGCTGCTGGCCTTTTCCTTGCTCCATGAGCTGGGGCATTTTTTGATGATCCGTGCTTTGGGCGGTAAGGTGGGTTCTTTTACCGCGGCAGGACAAGGCTTTGGGATGGCAGTCAACGGTCTTTCCTATCGGAGCGAGCTGCTTGCTGCGGCGGCAGGGCCTGCGATGAGCGTGCTGCTGGCGGTGTTTTTCTTCTTGATTGGCAATGCCTATTTTTGCTTTGCCAATGCTGCGTTGGCGATCTTTAATTTGCTGCCGGTAATGCCCCTTGACGGCGGGCGTATCCTGCGGGCGGTGCTGGCGCAGTATCTGCCGCTCCATCGCCAACGGCTGATGCAGCAGATCGTGGGCATAAGCTGCCTTCTGTTGTTGCTTGCGCTGGCCTTTTGGCAGTTTCTCGGCAGTGGCTATAATATCTCGCTGCTATTCATTTGTATCTATCTGATCGGTTTAATAAAGGAGAACGGATATGACGTATAAAATCGACGAAATGCGCGACCTTTTGCTGTCAGTGCAAAAGCCTGCCCGCTACGTGGGCGGGGAAATCGGGCAAACCATTAAGAATTTGGATGAGGTGGACGTTCGCTTTGCCTTCTGCTTTCCCGATATCTATGATATCGGCATGTCCCATTTGGGCTTGCGGATTCTTTACGGTGCGTTAAATGAGCAAAAGGGAACGTGGTGTGAGCGTGTCTTCCAGCCCTGGACGGATATGGAAGAAAAGATGCGCCAAGAGGGCATCAAGCTTTATACCATGGAGAGCCACACCTCGCTGGATGAATTCGATCTGATCGGCTTTACGTTGCAATATGAGATGTGCTATCCCACCGTTTTGAATATGCTGGAGCTGGGCGGTGTGCCGCTCCACAGCAAGGAACGCGAAGGGCTGAAGCAGATCGTGGTCGGTGGTGGCCCTTGCGCCTATAACCCCGAGCCGCTGGCGCCTTTCTTTGATATCTTCAGTATCGGAGAAGGGGAGGAGGCTCTTCCTGAATTGGCCGATAAGCTGCGCGAAGCGCGCGCCAAGGGCTGGAGCCGTGAGCAATTTTTAGTCGAGGTCTCCAAAATGGAGGGCTTCTACGTTCCTTCTTTATACGACGTAGAATATAAGGAGGACGGTACCCTGCGCTCCTTTACGCCAAACCGCGAGGGTGTGCCTGCCACGGTCAAAAAAAGAATTATTAAGGATTTTGATCAGACCTATTATCCCAAAACCCAGATCATTCCCTTCACCGAGGCGGTGCACGATCGGGTGACGGTGGAGCTGTTCCGCGGCTGTATCCGTGGCTGTCGTTTTTGTCAGGCGGGGATGCTGTTCCGCCCGATTCGGTGTAAATCGGCTGATACTTTAGTTAAGGATGCTTGCGCCCTTCTGGAAAATACCGGCTATGAGGAGCTTTCCCTTTGCTCTCTCTCCTCCAGCGATTATCCCGAGATCGAGCCGCTGGTGGATCGGCTGATGCAGTATACCGATCCCCGCGGGATCAACCTTTCCTTGCCCTCTCTGCGGGTGGACAACTTCTCCAAAGAGCTGGCTGCCAAGATTACGGGTGTAAAGAAAACCACCTTTACATTTGCGCCCGAAGCGGGCAGCCAACGGATGCGGGACGTGATCAATAAAAACGTTACCGAAGCGGATATTGAGCATAGCTGCCGTATTGCTTTTGAAAACGGAAACTCCTCGGTCAAGCTGTATTTTATGATGGGTCTGCCCACCGAAACCGACGAGGATCTGGATGCCATCCGCTCGATGGCCGATAAGATCATCGGCTATTTCTACGATACCGATAAGGCGAAGCGTAATCGCTTTATTAAGATCACCGCCAGCGTGGCTACGTTTATCCCCAAGCCCTTCACACCCTTCCAATGGGAGGCGCAGGATAGCGAGGAGGAGAGCAACCGTAAGCAGATCTATCTGCAGAATAAGGTGCGCACCAAGCAGATCACGGTGAATTGCCATGATACTGCCACCTCGATGATTGAGGCAATTCTTGCTCGGGGTGATCGCCGCCTTGCCGCGGTGATCGAGGAGGTTGCCAAGCAAGGCGGTAAGCTGGATGCCTGGACGGAGCATTTCAGCTATGATCGCTGGAAAAAGGCGATGGAAGTAACCGGTGTAAACGGTAACTTTTATTCGTTGCGCAAGCGTGAATTCGAGGAACTGCTTCCGTGGGATTTTATCGATATCGGAGTCACCAAGGATTATCTGATCCGCGAAGCCAAGCGTGCTTATGCAGCGCAAACCACCCAAAATTGTAAGGAAGGGTGCAGCGGCTGCGGAGCCAATGCAATGATAGGGAGGAAGTGCGATGTATAAGGAAATGCGCGTCCGCTTTTGTAAGGTGGATCATGCCGTTTATTTTTCTCATTTGGATCTCAATCGTGCGGTGATGCGCGCCCTGCGCCGCAGTGGCGTTCCCTATTGGAGTAAGGGGGGATTCAATCCCCATCCCTATTGCGTTTTTGCGATGCCCTTGTCGCTGGGCTTTGAAAGCGAGGGCGAGTTGTTTGATTTTCGAGTGCTGAATGAGGGGACGTTTGATCCCGAGGCGTTAAAAACGGCTTTTCCCGATTGCCTTAAAATCGTGGATATCTATGAGCCGCAAAATCAGTTTAAAGAGATCTCCTATGCAGATTATACGGTGATTTTGAAAACAGACGTTGATGCCAAGTCCATCCAAGCGGCCTTCGCCGCGCCGCTTACGGTGCTGAAAAAGACCAAGCGGAGCGAAAAGGAAGTGGAAATCGGTGAATTTATCCGCTCCATTACCGCGGAGGATTGCAGTGAGGGCGTGAAGCTTTCGGTAACCCTTGCGGCGGGCAATGAGAAAACCTTGAGCCCGAACTATTTGGCAGAGGGCTTAAAGAACGCAGGCATGGCGGTTGAATTGCATTATGTGAAGCGCCTTTGCTTCCGTACCGCCGACGGCAACGAAATTCGATAAAACTTTTTAAAAAATTGCTTGACATTTGCGTTTATTCGTAGTATACTGTTCAAGCAAGTTTGGAGAGATGGCTGAGCTGGTCGAAGGCGCACGATTGGAAATCGTGTAACGGCTTAA
>JAFQKO010000130.1 GCA_017396865.1 Clostridia bacterium
TTCGGCCAGATGAACGAAGCGCCCGGTGTTCGTATGCGGGTGGCGCTTTCGGGCCTGACCATGGCGGAATACTTTCGAGATCAGGAGCATAAGGACGTGCTTCTTTTCATCGATAATATCTACCGTTTTGTGCAGGCGGGCAGCGAGGTTTCCACCCTGCTCGGGCGGATGCCCTCGGCCGTTGGCTATCAGCCGACGCTGGCCGAGGAGATGGGCGCTCTGCAGGAGCGCATCACCTCCACCAAAAACGGCTCGGTCACCTCGGTGCAGGCAGTTTACGTGCCGGCCGACGACCTGACCGACCCCGCCCCCGCCACCACCTTCTCCCATCTGGATGCCACCACCGTTTTGAGCAGAAGGATCGCGGAGCAGGGCATCTATCCTGCGGTGGATCCCTTGGAATCCACTTCGCGGATCTTAGAGCCCTCGGTGGTGGGTAAGACCCATTATGAGATCGCCCGCAGCGTGCAGGAAATTTTGCAAAAATATCGCGAGCTGCAGGATATTATCGCCATTTTGGGTATGGACGAGCTGAGCGATGAGGATAAGCTCATTGTCGGCCGTGCCAGAAAGATCCAGCGGTTCCTTTCCCAGCCCACCCACGTGGCGGAAAAGTTTACCGGCCTGCCCGGCATCTACGTCCCGCTGGAGGAGACGTTGCGGGGCTTCCAAGCCATCATCAACGGCGAAATGGATCAGTATCCCGAGGCCGCCTTCTTTAACGTCGGCACGCCGGAGGACGTCATTCAAAAGGCCAACGAGCTGCAGAAGGAGGCGCTCTGATGAACGCATTTCGGCTGGATGTTTTTGCAGCGGAAAAAACCTTTTACAGCGGCGATTGCGTGTCGATCGTGGTGCCTACCGTTGATGGGTTGTATGGCATATTGGCCCACCACACCAATATGATCGCCGCCGTGACCCCCGGGGTGCTGAAGCTGCGCACCCCCGCGGGGGAGGAGATCGTTGCGGCGGTTTCGGAGGGACTGATCAAGGTGGAAAACAATACTGTTTTGGTGTTGGTGGATACCGCCGAGCATCCCGAGGAGATCGATGAAAATCGCGCCCGCCTTGCCGCCGAGCATGCCAAGGAAGAGCTGCTGCAAAAGAAAAGTATTCAGGACTATTATAATGCGCAGTTCAAGATGGCCCGCGCCATCGGCCGCCTGAAGGCGAAGAAGCACGAACACGGACTGAATTAAACGGGGATGTAAAAATTGCCCGAGCCGCAACGAATACAAATAATAACAAAGGCTGTAAAAACATTGTAATGTGCCCCCTGTCTACTTGACAGGGGGCACAGTATTATTGCGTTTTTACAGCCTCTTTTTTATCGTTGCACCCATTCCAGCAGGGTAACAGTCGTTTCCTTTTGCGGTTCAAAGGCGATGGATGCGATGGCCGCCTCGGGATGAGGATCGGGATAAACGGTTTGATAAAAGGTCTTGCCCTCCCGCACGCAGGGAATGGTGGAGCAGGAGACCTCGTTGAGCCCGATCTCGCTCAAGGCAAGGGTATCGTCGAAGGCGGAATTGTCGATTTCGTCATCGAAATCGCAGCGCAGGCGGTCGCCAGAAATATTCTCGCCGTAAATGACGTCCAGATATTCCACCCGCCCGTCGGTATAGGTCACCCGATACCGACCGAGGAAATACGTCTCCCGCTCAATGAACATCCCATCGTAGAAGGGATGATAGGGAACGAAATAATCGGTGGTATGGGTCAGGGCGATCACCCCGCGGTCGGCCTTGCCGTTTTTCAGATGGAAGCATTCCGTAAAGGTTGCCCGTTTGATCTGCGAAAGTTGATCGTTATCATAGGTGGGCGACCAAAGGGCATAAGCGCCGAACACCAGGTTATAATACTGATTATTGCGCTGGAGATAGATCGGCTGATTGGAGCCCCAGTTGGAGCAGGTGCCGCCCTTGATGCCCAGCTCTCTGCGGCGGCGCCATTCCTCAACGCTCCCCGCCGACATATTACCGAATACCACGGGATAGCCGTGGGTGTGGTATACGTAGTCGTATTGGATACCAAAGGCTGAATACCAATGCAGCATAATGATATCGCGGGGCAGCAGATCCTGGCAATAGAACAGCATCGGCAGGGGATCGTATTCCTTGCCCGCGCTTGAAATGCGGCGGCCGCCCGCACCGCCGCAGTGCTTGCCCTCCTTGGTGATAACGGGCAGCAGCTTTTCGCCCCACATCATGGTGCGGATGCCCCGCTCGGCCAGCCAATCGTGGATCTTGATGATATCGTTACCATACAGCAGATGGGGCTCGGTTTCTTTGCACCGCTCGCAAAGCCCCACGGAATACAGCTCGTCGTGGCCGATATTGACCACCTTGGGCTCAAAGACCTCAATAATTTCCTCTAAAATATCAAAAACGAGCTGATAGGTATCGGGATGGTTGGGGCAGTAGGTATCGGGATAGGGATCCTCCTGCCGCTCGGCAATCTCGGGGTGGGCCAGGCAGAGATAATCGCAATGGGACATCAGCGGCACCTCGGGATAAACGATCAGCCCCCGCCCGCGGCAGTAGGCGATCACCTGCCGCACCTCATCCTTGGTCAGAATATCGCCCTCGGCATTGTCGGTATGGATAGAGTTTTTCGACCAGTTGTAGCCGTTTTGGATCTCGGCGGTGCGGCCCGAGTAGCGGTGGGTCTCCTCCGCAAAGGCCTTCCAGGCCGCGTTGATCTCGGGGTGGCGCTCATATTCCATGGCGCCGCCCACCTCAAAGGAGATGGCATTGTATTTATAATAAACAATGGTATCCACCATCCGTTTGAAATCCTCCATCCCGCCGCGGGAGGGCAAAAAGACGCGATAGCCGCGGAAGGCGCAA
>JAFQKO010000131.1 GCA_017396865.1 Clostridia bacterium
ATTCCGAACACGGTAGTTAAGCAACTTCATGCGGACAATACTTGGCTGGTGACGGCCCGGGAAGATACGTAATGCCGACATAAAAAAAGACGGTTCTGTATTTGCAGAGCCGTCTTTTTTTATGCTTTAAAGAATCAAGCGTTCCACTTACGTGCAAAAGAAACTATAAATTTGAGGAAATGGCTCTGCAAATGTAAAAATGCAGAGCCGTCTTTTATTATGCTTTAAAGAATCAAGCGTTCCACTTACGTGCAAAAGAAACTATAAATTTGAGGAAATGGCTCTGCAAATACCAAAATGCAGAGCATTTTTAATAGAGCCGTCTTTTTTTATCCAAGCCGAAGGCTTGGTATGTAATCACGGCGTTAGCCGTGTATGTAATTGCGAAGCGCATGGCATCACGCTTCAGCGTGTATTTCTTCGGCTTGATTCCATCCAACGCTAACGCATTGATTCCATACCGCCTGCGGCGGATTCCATACATCCCTACGGGATGATTCCATCCAACGCTGCGCGTTGATTTGGGTTACATCTTGCTTTATGATTTGTGGGATGAAAGGCGGGACGTCCGGGAGGCCGTCCCCTACGGGTCTGCTCTTTTGTTATGTCGGCATTCGTATCTATCCAACGCTGCGCGTTGATCTGTGCGCTGTGCAGCTTACGCGCTGATTTTTAATTTTGTTCTTGACAATTACCATTGTTTATGATATATAATGATTGGAATTGCTTGGAGGTGATTGGAAATGCTTGCGAAAGAAAGACAATTAAATATCCGCAAACTGATGAATGAAAAAGGCTCGGTCACAACGGCAGAGTTGACCAAGCTTTATGACGTTTCCATCGAAACCATTCGTAAGGATCTGCTGGATCTGGAATCGCAAGGTTATTTATCTCGGGTACACGGGGGTGCCATTAAAGTTGATAACGTGAAGCCGTTTTTTGATTTTCAGCGCAGAACCACGGAATACAGCGATCAAAAGGAGCGGCTTACCAAGCGTGCGGTCGAATTTATCTCGGAGGGCGACGTGATCGGGATTGATACCGGAAGTACCGCTTTGTTTTTGGCGGCGGCCATTAAGGCGACTTTTACCGACCTGACCGTTGTTACCCATTCTCTGGACGTTTTCAATGCACTGCACGGCTTTAAGAACTTCAAGGTTATTTTGTGCGGCGGGCATCTTTTAGAGGATGAGCGTGCCTTTTGCGGAAGCCTGACCTTGGGCATGATGGAAAATCTTCGTGTGCAAAAGGCTTTTGTTTTTCCGACGGGTGTATCTGCGGAGGATGGCCTGACCGATTATCAGTATGATCTTCTGCCGATCCAAAAGCAGTACATTCAATCTGCCGAAACGGTCTATATTTTGGCCGACAGCAGCAAGTTCCAAAAGAAGGCGCTCTATAAATTTTCTGATATGAAGCGCGAGTACATCTATATAACCGATGACGATCTTTCGGAGGAACTTGCTGATCTTTATCGCAAAAACAATTATTGTATCTATCAATGAAAGGGAAATCGAAATGAAACAGAAATCTAAACTGATTGCATGGCTTTGTTTAATTGCAATGGTGATCTCGATGTTGGTAGCGGCACCGTCTGCCTCCGCATTGGCATCGTTGGATCAATACATCGATGTGAATGACCTTCGGGCGGCATTTTTCTTTGATTCCAACATGGATGCGGCTTATGCCGATGCAACCGCAACGGCGAGCGGAAACGTGGAGTATGTGGGCGGCTATTTTGGTAATGCGGCCTATGTCTCCGGCGGTTCCTACGTTAAAACCAGCCTGACCTTTGATAAAGAGAGCTTTTCCATTGCGCTCTGGATCAACCGTAACGACATTGCCAACGACCCCGTTATGTACGGCAACCAGAACTGGAGCGGCAGCGCAAACACCGGCTTTACCTTCCCGATGAAATCGGGCGGAAGCACGCAATCTCTTGCTTTTTCGAATAAAGATGCCGGTGTTCGCATCCGCATGAGCACGGTGTTTGACGCGGCCAAATACGATCAGTGGGTACATACCCTGCTGGTGGTGGATCGCGAAAACAACGTGGTCAAGTATTATGAGGACTTCGAGTACGTTACGGAGTGCTCGATCGCTGATCTGAACGGGCTTTCGCTCGATTCCGGCTATACCTTTAACGTGGGTCGCGACGGTCCCGGCACCTATAACCGTTTGTCGGAATTTAAGTTTGACGATCTGCTGGTCTTCGATCATGCTGTTTCTGCCGAAACCATTTCCGGCTTGGATGATTACTATCATCAGCCGTTGGTTGCCGATTCGGTTAAGCTGAATCATACTACGGCGGCGTTGAACCCCGGCCAAGGCGTTGCGCTGAAGGCAACGATCACCCCCGATACCTGCTCGGACCATGCGGTGACCTGGAAGAGCTCCGATGAAACGGTTGCAGCCGTAGACGAAAACGGTGTTGTTACTGCTTTAAAGGTGGGCTCTGCCACCATCACCGCAACGGTAGATGATATTTCGGCAGAATGTGCGGTTACCGTAACGGCGACACCCGACAGAAAGATCTATGACCACGTTGTTTTTGTCGGCATCGACGGATGCGGCGATTTTCTGGGCGGAGAGACCCCGAACATCGACCGTATCTTCGCGGAGGGTGCTTCCACAAGCGATTGCTTGGTGACCCGCCCCTCCATCAGCGCGCAAAACTGGGCGACTGCCCTGACCGGTGTTAGCCCCAATCTCCATTGGAGAACCAATTCCAACGTGGAGACCGAAACCTATCAGAACGATGCCTACCCCACCTTCTTTAAGCTGGTGCGGGAGAGCTATCCCAACTATAAGCTTTCCACCTATTGCACCTGGACCCCTGTTTCCAGCGGCATTATTGAGGACGGGATCGACGTTATGAAGGGCGAAGTGACCGGCTCCGGCTCTTATGGCAAGGATGCCTTTGTTGCCGATGCTGCGGTGAATGCGATCACCAACGATATGCCCAACCTGCTTCTGCTCCACTTCAACGGTGCGGATTCCGCCGGCCATAACTACGGCTTCGGCGGCGATAACTTCAAAGAGCAGATCAGCATCATCGACGGTTATGTGGGTCGGATCTATGACGCGATCCAAAATAATCCCGAAATGAAGGATAATACCCTCTTTATTGTTACCGGAGATCACGGTGGTGTCGGCACCGGCCACGGTGGCTGGACCGATGCTGAAAAATACGTATTCTTCGGCGCGGTCGGCGATGGCGTTAATCAGACCGATGCATTGGATCTTCGCCTGATCGATACGGCGGCGATCGTTACCTATGCGCTGAATGCCAAGGGCAATCCCGCCTGGGATTCCTATGTCCCCAAAAACCTCTTCGAGGACAACATGGATTCCGATTATAAGGAGTTGATCGCCAAGGATACGACTGCGGTTACTCCGAGCGCCGAGGATGAAAAGTATATCGGCAACTTTGTTGACACCGAAAAGCTAAATAGCGCCGTTTTCTTTGACGGCGGTAAAAATACCGACCTCTTCGGCAACATCACTCCCGAAAACATCGGCACCATCTATTATACCGACGGCTACTACGGCCATGGCGCGCAGCTTTCCGGCTCGGGCTATATTGCCGTTGACGATCTGGTATTCGATCAGGATAGCTTTAGTATCGGTCTTTGGATCAACCGAAACGATTTGTATGAGGATCCCGTTTTGTACGGAAATCAGGATTGGAGCAACAGTAAAAATACCGGCTTCACCTTCCCGATGAGAACGGCGGGCGGCAATCAGGCCTTTGCTTTCTCCAATTTGGATGCAAACGTTCGGATCCGCATGCAGACCGTTTATGCGGCAGAGAACTACGATCAGTGGGTGCACACCTTGCTGATCGTGGACCGTGAGAACAACGTTGTGAAGTATTATGAGAACTTCGAGTTCGTTAAAGAAGCATCCATCGCCGATCTGGAGGGTCTTTCTCTCGATTCCGGCCTGCCCTTTACCTTGGGCCAGTCGGCAACCGGTAATTATGAAAAGAACATTGATGCGGATGTGGACGACCTTTTGGTCTATAATTGCGCCGTAACGGAAGAGGATATCGCAGACCTGCAGACCTATTATTCCTTCCGCGCATGCCAGTCGGGCGATCACGATTGGGGCGACTACGTTTATAATAACGACGAATCCTACACCGCCGACGGTACTGAAACTGCCACCTGCCAAAAGGACGGGTGCTCCGCAACCGATACCCGTGTAGTGGAGGGCACCAAGATCGAGTTCATTTTGGGCGATGCCGATCAGAATGATACCCTTGATTCTGCAGACGTTGTTGCGGTTTTGCAAAGCTTGAACGGCTCCGAATACGAGCTGGTCGAGGTGATTGTTGATGTCAATCGAGACGGCAAGATCTCCTTGGTGGATGCGCTGCATATTTTAAAAATGATTAATGCCTGACGGAGGAACGGAACATGAGTAAGCGGTATTCACACGTAGTGGTTGTTGGCATCGACGGGGCAGGTGCGTTTATTAAAAACGCCGATATGCCTGCCTTTGCTCGAATCTTTGAAAACGGCGCCGTGACCTACGATTCCCTTGCCTCCAATCCGAGCATCAGCGCAGAGTGCTGGGGCTCGATGCTGACAGGGGTAGGCCCCGAGCTTCATAAGCTGACGAACAACATCGTTTCCACGCAGGAGTATCCGCAGGATGCGGCATTTCCCTCGCTGTTTCGCAGAATTCGAAACGCTTATCCCGATGCGGAGCTGGGCTCCTATTGCGATTGGAATCCCATCACCGCGGGCATTATCGAGCGGGATGTGGGCATCTCCACCGATACGGCGCGGGATACTCAGCTCACCCCCATCATCTGCGACTATATCAGAGAGAAAAAGCCGACCTTTTTGTTCGTGCAGTTTGATAGCGTCGACAGCGCAGGCCACCATAAGGGCTACGGTACGCCCGGATATTATCAGCGGTTGACCGAGGTGGATCTGCTGGTGGAGGATATCCATACGGCGGTGAAGGACGCAGGAATGCTCGAGGATACGCTGTTTATCGTCATCTCCGACCATGGCGGCAGAAACGGCGAGGATGGCAGAGGTCATCACGGCGGCTGGACCGACGGTGAAAAATTCGTTACCATCGCCGCCACGGGCAAAACCGTAAAAAAGGGAACGATGGGCGCCGCCAACGTTCGCGACCTTTCTGCAATCGTGCTGTATGCCCTTGGCATCGATATACCTGCCTTCGATGAGGCGGGCTGGACCTCGCAGATCCCCGAAGATCTGTTCTGCGACGACGGCATTCCCGCTTATCGGGATATTTCCAACCTGACGGGTGCTGCCCCGCGCGTTTCCAAGGTTCCGCATACTTCGGAATTGATATAATGAAAAGCCACCATAGACCGTAGAGGCACACTTCTTTACGAAGTGTCTCCCTACGGTCTATGGTGGTGGTGCACCTTCAGTAGACGGCGTTAAGAGCAAGGTGCCATAGGCACACCTTGCTTAGCCGGCGGGTCCCTGCGAGTCAAAACGCGAGCCTTGGCGATGCTTTTGGCCGTCCGTTAGGAAAGGTGCACCAAAGAAAAAACACCTTATACACTTACTTTTTTTGTGGGAGGTACGTGCACCTTCAGTAGCGGGCGTAAAGAAAAGGCTTCGGTGGAGCCTTTTTGGTCTGCTTGTCACCGCGGGGCAAAGCGCGAGCCGAAGGAAGCGAAGCCTTTGCACTTGTATCAATATCTGCTAACCAACGTCTGCTGACACAGGGACAGCCCCCAAAGGGGCACACCCACGGCTAACCAAAATTTCATCGCGCAAGCGCTCGATAATTTTGGGGCCGTTTGGGCGTCGAACGGGGCTCGTTTCCCACGGAGGAACACAAAAAAACACCACCTCGTATGAGGTGGTGTTTTTTGGTGCACCTTCAGGGACTCGAACCCGGGACCCACTGATTAAGAGTCAGTTGCTCTACCAACTGAGCTAAAGGTGCATATTATATTGTGCTCAATTTTTCCTTGCTTTCTCATTGCTTCTTATCGAAGATTTGATCAGCGAGACCTTTGCAACATCAAAAAATTCATCGCTCACGCTCGATATTTTTTGTGTTGCTGCAGCTGCTAACCTGCTCGCTTGATCTGCCAAAGGGCAGCGCTTCGCAGTCGCAACTACCAACTGAGCTAAAGGTGCATAACAAGCAAGTAATAGTATAGCAATCGGCGGTTGATTTGTCAAGAGCTTTTTATTAAAAAAGATATTTTTTGCAATGATTTTTTAGGAAGTACGATGGTTGTTTTTTTCGTATTCTTATGTTATAATCCTTGCGAGGTGTTCGGATGAATAAGAAAAAGTTAACCTTATATATAATAGGCGGCGGGTTGCTGCTGTACGGACTGATTTTGGTGTTGATCGGCGGGCTGAATGCAGGGCATCTTGCGCTGTGCGGGATCGGGCTGCTGCTTCTTGCGGGCGGGTGGTTCTATGAAAAGATCCCCGCTTGGATCAAAGGCACGGTGCTGGGGCTCTTGGGGGCTTGGCTCTGCTTTGCTGCCTTTCTGTTTGGCTACGGTTGGTGCGATACCGCCGATTATCGGGAGGATGCCATTATTGTTTTGGGCGCAGGTCTGCGGGGCGAGGAGCCCGGCAGCGAGCTGCGCAGTCGCTTGGATCAGGCGATCGCCTACCACGCCGAGAATCCCGATGCGCTGATCGTTGTCAGCGGCGGGCTGGGGGATCGGGAGCAGATCAGCGAGGCCGAGGCGATGGCTCGCTATCTGATCCAAGCGGGCTTGCCTGCAGCGCAGATCATCAAGGAGGATCAATCCACCAATACCTATGAAAACTTCTTATTTTCCAAGGCGATTTTAGATGAGCGGTTGGGCGAAGGATATCGCATTGCCTTTATCTCCAACGATTTCCACCTCTTCCGCGCGGGTTTGATGGCGGCAGACGTGGGCTTTGAGGAGGTAACTCGTCTCCACGGCGCAACGCCCATCGCCTCGGTATTGCCCTGCGGGCTGCGGGAGTGCTTGGCGTTGGCAAAATTTATTGTATTTCAGCGAGGATGATATGGGAAAGTTTGACGGAATTTTAATTTGCTCGGATATCGACGGCACCTTTAAAATTGCCGAGGAAAATATAGAGGCGGTACGCTATTTTACGGAAAACGGCGGGCGGTTTACCTTTGTGACCGGTCGGCAGGTGGTGCATCTTTGGGATAAGGAATTGGATCGGCTGATCAATGCGCCTGCGTGCCTTTTTAACGGAGGCATTATCTACGATTATCAAAAGAATGAGTTGCTGTATGAGCAGCGGCTTCATTATACGATCGGTGAATTCATGGAGCAGTTCGGCGATGAACGTAAATGGACGAAAGAGTTCCGTTTTTATCGGGATTATAACGATAAGGGGATTTGGCTCAAATGGGATGATACAATCCCTGAAGAAATTGCGACGCTGCATTCCATTAAGGTGGTCGTTACCTTCCATTCGGAGGAGGATGCCGATCGGTTTAAGGCTCTTGCTTTGAAAAATCCGTTTTTCAAGGATGATTATATCGGGAAGTCCTGGGACGTTGGGGTGGAATTTAACCCGATCTCAGCAACGAAGGGGCAGGCGTTGAAATGGATCAAGAGCTATTTGGGTGATATCCATACCGCCTATGGCATCGGTGACTATGAAAACGATGCCGAGCTGATCCGACAGGCCGATATCGGCGTGGCGGTGGGGGATGCGGTGCCCGAGATCAAGGCGCTTGCCGATTGGATCGTCAAGCCCTGCACCGAATATGCGATACGGGATCTGATCGAGCGGATCGAAAAGGAGATCGATCATGTGTAATATTGCAGGCTATGTGGGGACGCGGGCGGCTGCTCCCATTCTTTTAGAGATGCTCAAGCGGGAGGAAAGCTTCGACGGCGGTTTTTATACCGGAATCGCCACCCTGCATGAAGGGAAAATCTATTATGCCAAGTTGACGGGCGACGTGGATCGTCTGACGGCGCTGACCGAGGCGGCCAAGCTGCCGGGCACCATCGGCATTGCCCATAGCCGCACCAAAAGCGGGGGCGGCGATGAATGGGCTCATCCCTTTATCGGGGGAAAGCGCGGTGCGGCACGGTTGGCCTACGTGGCCAACGGCAGTATCGGCAGCTTTGCCGACCGCAAGCCGACCTTCGATCAGCTTTCCAATGCATTGTTGGATGAGGGCTATCGGCTGGATTCCCGCATCCGCATCGACAGCGACAAATATCAGGCCCTGCGGGACGGCACCAAGGTGCATATGAGCGACGTAATGGCCCAGCTCATTGCCCGCAATTTGGATGGCGGCGTCGGCGGTGCCGAGGCGATGGAGGGTGCTTTTTGCGCAATGCCCTCGGAGATCGTTGGGCTGATGATCGAGCCGCAGGCGGCCGATCGCATCTCCTATGCACGGATCAATATGCCGATGATGGTCTCTCGCGCGGAGCATGGCACCTATCTGGCAACCACCGTTTTTGCCATCCCCGAGGATGGCGCAGAGGCCACCCTTTTGCCGCTTTGCTCTGTCGGTTGGGTCGGGGCGGAAACGGTGTTTTCCGCCCCGATGCAGGCGCCGCCCGCCGCGGTGGAGCCCATCACCCCGCAGATCAAGGCTCTGGCGCGGGAGCGGATGATCGCCGCCATGGAGGAAGGCCCCAAAACCTTCTCCGAGCTGCGCATGATTACAAAGAAGTGCTTTGACTCGCCTTGCTGCGAATTTCCGCCGCTGGGCTATCAGATCCTTTGGGAGATGAAGGATCGGCTTTGCTTTGATCGGCGAAGGGTCGAGGGTGCTTTTGAGCATCTGGATGCGCCGAAGTTTTATATCAGCTTGAAATAGAGGAATCGGAATGGCGTTTTGTGAATTGCATCTTTACAGCGAAAATTTAGGGATGCAAACGACCGTCAACGTCATCGTCGGGGGAGATCGGTGTTGCAAGCAACGCGGCGGGCGAGCATAACCGAGTCTTTTGGGATGCGTATATTCAATACGCTTTGGGGTGGTTATTAAAATGAAACAACAGGCAAAACATGCAATTTATATCGGAACGTTATGCTCCGTTTCCTATCTGGCGGTGTATTTCGCCCGCAATATCCTCAGCGCGGTCACGCCCCAGATGGTGGAAGGCGGAGGGTTTACCAATGAATATATCGGAACGGTGTCGTCGGTCTATCTGGTTTGCTATGCGGTGGGTCAGTTGATCAACGGAATGCTGGGCGATAAGATCAAGGCAAAATATATGATCAGCGGCGGGCTGCTCTTTGCGGGTATTTTCAATCTGATCTTCTCCAAGGTGGCGGTCAATCCCACCGCGGCGATCGCGGTCTATGGGCTTACAGGCTTTTGCCTTTCCATGATCTACGGCCCCATGACCAAGGTGGTGGCGGAGAATACCGATCCGCTCTATACCCCGCGGTGTACCCTCGGCTATACCTTTGCCTCCTTTGTCGGTACCCCGATGGCGGGGGTTATGGCGGCCGCTTTTACCTGGCAGAGTGTGTTCGGTATCAGCAGCGCTCTGCTGGTATTGATGGCGGTGATCAGCTTTACCTTCTTTTATATTTTTGAAAAAAGGGGGATCGTGCGCTACCGTCAATATGCAACCAAAAAGGAGCAGGGCGGCGGTCTGCGGATCTTGATCCGCCATCGCATCATTCGGTTTACGCTGATTTCAATTATAACAGGGGTCGTACGTACCTCGGTGGTCTTTTGGCTTCCGACCTATATCTCGGAGCATCTGGGCTTTTCCGCCGAGACTTCGGCGCGGCTCTTTACGGCGGCAACCTTTGTGATCTGCTTTACCGCTTTTATTTCTATCTTTCTTTATGAGCGGCTGCACTATAATATGGATCGAACGATTTTAGTGCTCTTTTCCACCTCTACACTGCTGTTTGTCGGGGTGTATTTTGTGCGGCAGCCGATGATCAATCTGATTTTGCTGGTATTGGCGATCATGGCCTCCAATGGGTCTGCCACCATGCTGTACAGCCGCTATTGCCCCGGCCTGCGGGATACGGGCATGGTCTCGGCGGCAACGGGCTTTTTGGATTTTGTCAGCTACGTGGCGGCGGCAGGCTCCAATATTTTGTTTGCCAACGCCGCCTCCTCGATCGGCTGGGGAAACCTGATCCTCGTTTGGGGCGGGCTGACTCTGCTTGGAATTTTAACCATTACAATTAAAAAGCCGAGATCGGAATGATCTCGGCTTTTTGATTATAATTTGGAGTATCCGAAGTTGTTGACCAAGGCGTCCAGCTTTTGCTTTTCCTTGCACATAGGGCATTCGTGGGCGGCAAAGTTTTGATAGCCGGGCAGATCCTCGGGGGTGAAGACCGCCTTCACAGGGATCCCTTCGCATTGCTCCACCGCAGAGAAGTAGGCCGAAACGCCGGTTACGGTGCCGCCGTAATACTGCACCGTCTGGATGGCGGTCTCGGTCAGCTTGCCGGAGGAGATGGTGGCGGAGAGCACCATCACGTTCTTGCCTGCGATCATCGGCTTGATGTTGTCGCGCAGGATCATCTGGTTGCCGTTGAGGATCTCGGGGGTCACAACGTAGATGGTCTTATGGGCGTTCATATTGATGAAGTCGCCCTTGGAGAGGGCGTCTGCCAGGCAGGCGCCGATCACCTCGGTGCCGTCGAGGCAGAGGATGGTGTCGACCACCGTGTCGGTATAGTAATGCGCGCAGATGTTTTCCGCAACGGCACGTGCCTCGGAGAGGCGGGCGCGGGGCCAGGCAACGTCGATGAAATAGTTGCAATGGCGATTGCCTGCGGCAAAGTGGCCGGTTGCCACCCGCAGGTGCAGATCCAGACCCTTGGATGCATATTTAATAATCGTTAAATCAGACATGAGAGTACCTCCTGTTAATGTATATTTTTATTGTATATGAATTTTGCGGATATATCAAGAATTTTTTGAAGCAATTATCTGCTCCAGAATTGCCGCCGCATCACCGACCAGCTCAACGCAGGGGCGCTTTTTGTAAAATTCGGCGGTGCGCTCGGTGGGGATGTGATTGTCCTTCTCGATCCCGGTGAGCACACGGCAGATGATGGAGCCGTTTCGGGCGGTGAAGTCTGCCGCCATTTGCTGGATCAGCTTGTAGTGGTCGGCCTTTTCGGCCTTGGCCTTGGGGTCGGTGTATCCGTAGAGCATCCCCGCTACGATACACATACCGCTCACCGCACCGCAAACCTCCCGCAGGCGGCCGATCCCGCCGCCGAAGGAGGAGGAAATCGCCAGCGCGGCACGCTCGTCCAGCCCCATTTCGTCTTTATATGCCAAAACCACCGCCTGGCAGCAGTTGTAGCCCTCTTTAAAATAGCTTTTTGCCAATTCGACCTTATTCATGGAAAAAACACCTCTTTCTTGTTTTTAATATACCACAAAAGAGGCGGCTGCGCAAGAATGAACTTTAAGCGGACGAAATTTATCCTGATGAGTGATCGGGCTTGCAATCGTCAACGTGATTTTATATAATGGAAAAAAAGGAGGCGATCCCGATGAATGCAGAGCAAAGAAAAGCAGAAATCCGCGGCTCAGCCGATGCAACGGAGATCAAAGGAAAAACCTATTACGTCAGCAATCGGGGCAATGATGCCGCCGACGGCCTTTCCCCCGAGCGGGCATGGAAAACCTTGGAAAAGGTCAGCGCTGCGCCGCTGGAGTGCGGCGACGGGGTGCTGTTTTGCCGCGGCGATCTGTTTCGCGGGATGATCAAAGCCCAAGCGGGCGTTACCTACGGTGCCTACGGCGCGGGCGAAAAGCCGCGGTTGTTCGGCTGGATCGAAAATTTGGCCGACCCCGACCTTTGGGAGGAGGCTGCCCCGCAGATCTGGCACTATAAAAAGAAGATTTTGGATTGCGGCACGCTGGTGTTTAATGAGGGCGAGGCCCATTGCCGCAAGCTGATCCCCTCCTATATCGGCGGACGGTTTGTCTGCCGTGAGGATGAGGAGCGGGAGTTTATTATGGAGCGGGAGATGACCGAGGATCTCGATCTCTTCTGCCGTTATGATGCGGTTTGCACGCAGAAGCCCTCCAAGGGCGAAAGCTTTCCCATCCCGCAGATGGGCGGAGAAAGCTTCGGCGATCTCTATCTGCGGTGTGATGGGGGCAATCCGGGTGCGGTCTATCAAAGCATCGAGGCATTACCCGGCCGTAATCTCTTTCGGATTGGAAATTGCGCCAACGTCCATATCGATAACCTTTGCCTGAAGTATATCGGCGCCCATGCCATCGGGGCGGGCGGCCACGTGGTGGGGCTGAAGGTCACCAACTGCGAGATCGGCTGGATCGGCGGCACCATCCAGCATTATTTCGGCACCGATCCCAATTACCCCCAAGGGCGCCGCGGCACCGTAACCCGCTTCGGCAATGGGGTGGAGATCTACGGCGGCTGCGAGGACTATGAGGTTTCGGGCTGCTATATCTATCAGGTGTATGATGCGGGGATCACCCATCAGGTCAGCACCGCCGCCAAGCGAGAGATGAAGCACATCCGTTATTGCAATAACCTCGTTGAAAACTGTGTTTATGCCATCGAGTATTTTCTGGAGCAGCTGGACGGCGAATCGGAGAGCATCATGGAAGACGTGGAGATTCGCGGGAATTGGCTGCGCCGCTCCGGCTACGGCTGGGGGCAGCAGCGCCATAATGCCAATACGCCTGCCGCCATTAAGGGCTGGAGCTATTCCAATCCTGCAAGAAATTTTGTTATTCGGGAGAATCGGCTGGATCAGAGCGCCTATCGGCTGGTGCATCTGGTGGCGGCGGAGCAGGCAAGCTGCCCCGTGATGGAAGGGAATACCTACGTTCAGGGCGACGGTTGGCTGGGTCTTTACGGTGCAAACAGCACCGAGGAATTGGAGTTTAATGAGCAAAACATTCAGGAAAAGCTGGGAGATCGGGAGGCAATCGTACAGTAAGATGGAGCCAAAGGATTATATTGTTGTTAAAATTGAGGGTGAATATGCCGTTTTGCGGAACGTGGAGGATGGCGGCGAGATTTTTATTGCCATGGCTCTGCTGCCCGAGGGTGTGGATATGGATTCAAAGCTGCATTTTGAGAATTTTGAGTATACCATGACATAATTCGACATATTCTTGATAATTAAGGATTGCACAATATGTTGTGGTGTAGTATAATGATACCAACAAATAAGAGGGGTATAGACCATGCACTTTAAGTTGGTTATCGTTCAATCGTCGGAGCGGGAATTGCACCGATCGGCAGAGCTGTTTGAGGCGTTTGGCTGTGAGGTGGTTGCCTTGGGGCGAAGCGGATCGGATGCGATCCACCTCGGCCGGATGTATCAGCCGGACGTATTGATTATGGATGCCTTTTTGGCGGGATATAATTGCGAAGAAATCGTGGAGCAGCTGGAGCAGACTGTGGCGAAGCCGATGGTGAAGATCGCACTCAGCGAGGAGCGCAACGATCGGATGGCCGAGAGCTTTTTGAATAACGGCGGCGATCTCTTTTTGATGCTCCCGCTGGACTACGCCTATACGGTGCGCCGTATGGAAAAATACTACGCCGCCCGTGAGCGGCAGCAGGCCATGAGCGGGGCAGGGTCGGTGGTGCGAAACTGCACCCGAAAGTACCAGATGCGGATGAAAATGCCGATCTCCATCAACGGCTTTGTGTATCTGCAGGACGCCATGGAGCTGGTGATGGAGGAGCCTGCGGCGGCCAGAAACGTAACGGCGATGCTGTATCCCGCTATCGCAGCGCTGCACCGTGTGCCGCCTGCTTGCGTGGAGCGGTGTATCCGTACCGCCATCGAGCAAACCTTTGAGCGGGGCGATATGGACTTCCTCTATCCTCATTTCGGCCATGCGGTTCGCGCCAATACCGGTAAGCCGACCAATAGCGAGTTTATCGCTATTTTGGCAGAAATGGTGCGTGAAAACCTGAAATATGTGGTTTGAGAAGGGCCGATCGCCTGAAGCGATCGGCTTTTTCGAAAATTTTCTGTATTTTTTCAAAAAAGATATTGACATTTGTGTGCAGAGAGGTTATAATAATCAAGCATTAAAAAAGGCCCCTTGGTCAAGCGGCTAAGACGTCAGCCTCTCACGCTGAAATCGGGAGTTCGATTCTCCCAGGGGTCACCAAGATATTCCTCCTTAGCTCAGTCGGTAGAGCATGCGGCTGTTAACCGCAGGGTGTTTGGTTCGAGTCCAACAGGGGGTGCCATGAAAAACGACAAGTTTCGACAGAAACTTGTCGTTTTTCAATGATATCCGTTCCTTGCGGAACGGGTGATATACCTTCGGTATGATATCCACCTGCGGTGGATGATATATGCTTCGCATATGAAGGAACGGATATTATATCATGCTTGCCGAAGGCAAGTATATCATGCGGCGAAAGCCGCATATCATATTGCGTAAGCAATATATCATTTAAATTCGAATTGGGTTTATTTCATTTCACTTTCTGCTTTCAGCGGAAAATTTCACAAATCGCAAAGCGAATTATTTCACATTTGCCATAAGGCAAATATTTCACTAACAGTAATCTATATCAATACTTGGTTTCCCAACATTCCCTTTTCAGTTGTTGTAATTTCGCAACTTCTCTGATAAAATATGCTATCTGATTTTGCAAGGAGCTTAGGGAATAAGCTATGATCTATGAAGGAATTTTACACAGAGTTCCAATTGAAAAGGGCTGGTCAGGGGATCGGAAATTCTGCGCCTCGACCGAAGACGGTACAAAGTATTTGCTGCGCATTTCCTCGCCGGAGCGACAGGAGCGCAGGAAGCGGGAGTTTTCGCAGATGTTCCGGGTGGCGGCGCTGGGGATTCCCATGTGTCTGCCTATTGAATTCGGTCTCTGCGACGAGGGTGTTTTTACGATCCACAGCTGGATCGAGGGGGAGGATGCGGAGCAGCCCATCCTTGGTATGGAACCTTCGGAGCAATACTGCTACGGCCTGGATGCGGGGCGAATTTTGGCGAAGATTCACAGCATTCCTGTGCCTGTTGACGCTCCAGATTGGGAAACCCGTTTTAATGCCAAGATCGACCGCAAGATCGCTCTTTATGAGAATTGCCCCCTGAAATATGCCTCCGGCAGTGAGGAATTCCTCCGTTACCTTGCCCAAAACCGCCATCTGCTTCACGGAAGACCCCAGAGCTATCAGCACGGGGATTACCACATCGGCAATATGATGCTCGACCGTAAGAGCGTCCTGACCATCATTGATTTTGACAAGGACGATTACGGCGATCCCTGGGAGGAGTTTAACCGCATCGTCTGGTGTGCCGAGGCTGCGCCTGCCTTTGCATCGGGTATGGTGGACGGCTATTTTGACGGCGAGATTCCCGAAAAATTCTGGCGGCTGTTGGCACTGTATATCTGCTCCAACACCATTGGCTCTTTGCCCTGGGCGATCCCCTTCGGCGAGGAAGAAGTCCGTGTGATGCGCCGCCAGGCCGCAGCTGTCCTGGATTGGTATGATCATATGGAACGGATCATTCCTGCCTGGTATCGAGTGCCGACTCCGGAAAATTCAATTTTATCCATTTATATCTGATAGCAACCGAATCGTGTTTCACCGTATAAGCGTGATATCCGGATCTTACAGCCCGGGTATCACGCTTTTTGCGTTCCACCGAGGAAAAAACGATCTTCATAAAAACTCGGACAGAATTTTGAAATTTTATCGTCATATAGGGTAGTGGAATCAATAGAAAGTAGGTGCTTCCTTGGAGGATTCTCAAATCATTGTTCTCTTGCAGCAGAGAAAGGAAGAGGCCATTGATGCGGCAAGAGAAAAATACAGCGCCTATTGCGCACAAATTGCGGGGAATATTCTGGGGAATTCCGAGGATACCGAGGAGGTGCTCAATGATCTCTGGTTTCGGGTGTGGAATACGATCCCTCCACAGGAGCCCTATGCACTATACCCTCCCTGTGACCGTGGTGCAGGGGCAAGGATTTCATCTGGGGAGAATCGGGCGGTGATCAACCGCAGCCTGTTCCGTTTGCTCAGCCCCTCGGAGACCGTGCCGTTCACCGTGGAGATTCCCTTTCAGATGGAGGATGGGTCACGGATTCTGCGAAAGGTGGAAGTAGTCGGGGTGTGCGAGGATCTCTCCGAGGTAGCGCCATATTATAACTCCGAGGGCATTCTTTGCGCACGGACAAAAATCTATGTATCCCAGTCGCTGTTTTCCACGGAGGAGCTGCCACGGCTGAGCCAGCGGAAGCCCCTCCTGCTGATCCACAGCAATGCGCCGGAGAAGGCGGCTGCCTATGCACAGCAG
>JAFQKO010000003.1 GCA_017396865.1 Clostridia bacterium
CCATCAACCCCCCCACCAAGTTCAAGGGTCAGGTTTATGTTCTGACCAAGGACGAAGGTGGCCGTCATAGCCCCTTCTTCACCAACTATCGTCCTCAGTTCTACTTCAGAACCACCGACGTTACCGGTGTTATCACCCTGCCCGATGGCGTTGATATGTGCAAGCCCGGCGACAACGTTGATATGGACGTTGAGCTGATCACCCCGATCGCTATCGAAGAGGGTCTGCGCTTCGCTATCCGTGAAGGTGGCCGTACCGTTGGTTCCGGCGTTGTTACCGCTATCAACGAGTAATTCCAAATAACAAATAATACAATTCTTTGGGGCGGGGTGTAATTCCCCACCGGCAGTAAAGTCTGCGAGCGCTTACGGCGCATGATCGGGTGTGATTCCCGAACCGACGGTATAGTCCGGATGATAAAAGAATGTTATGATTTGTAAAACCGTATGCTCCATAGGTTTATCCTATGGAGCATACTTTTTTAGGTGGTTATTATGAAAAAATATGATGTTCGTAAAATGGCGATGGTCGGGATGCTTTGCGCCGTTTCCTTTATAATGGTTTTGGTCGGCCGTCTGATCCCAAACGTAGCAGGCTTTTTGAGTTATGATCCCAAGGATGCGATCGTTGCGATCTCCGGCTTTATCTTTGGCCCCCTTGAGGCGTTGATTATTACGGTGATCGTTTCGTTTATCGAGTTTCTTTCGATCTCCGGCACAGGCCCGATCGGCCTTTTGATGAATATTATCTCCACCTGCGCGTTCGCATTGCCTGCAGCTGTAATCTATAAGAAAAAACGTAACGTAGGCGGCGCGATCGTCGGTCTTTCGATCAGCGTGATTTTTATGACAGCCTGTATGGTGCTTTGGAATTACCTTATTACCCCGTATTATATGGACGTTCCCCGCACGGCGGTGGTGAAGATGCTGATTCCCACCTTTGTGCCCTTCAATCTGGTTAAAGGCGGCTTGAATATGGGCCTGACGCTGCTGCTCTATAAGCCGATCATTTCTGCAATGCGCCGAGCCCACCTTGTTCCTCCGTCGAGGAATAAGCAGAAGAAGTCGATTTTGTCGCAGCTCGGTATGCCTGTTCTGTCCGTGGTGTTGCTTGCAACCTTCATTGTGCTGTTTTTGATTCTTGCAAAAGTCATATAATTCCACTTGACAAATTCGGCCGTATCCATTATACTATCTAATGCAATTGAATAGTTCTTATTAAGAGTGGCGGAGGGAACAGGCCCGATGAAGCCCGACAACCTGCAAGAATGCAAGGTGTCAAATCCTGCGGATGTTATCCGAAAGATAAGTTTTTTAAATGCGCTCTTAATAATAAGGGCGCATTTTTTTGAGAAAGGACGTTAAAACATGGCAAGAAAGTATTTATTTACCTCTGAATCGGTAACCGAAGGGCATCCCGATAAAATCTGCGATTGCATCTCCGATAGCATTCTGGACGCAATTTTGGCGCAGGATCCGATGGCGCGCGTCGCCTGTGAAACCACCGTTACCACCGGGAGCGTTAATATTATGGGCGAGATCACTACCACTGCGCAGGTGGATTATCAAAAGATCGCGCGTGAAGCCATTCGTGAGATCGGCTACGATCGCGCAAAGTATGGCTTCGATTGCGATACCTGCGGCGTTACGGTGATGCTGGATCGCCAGTCTCCCGATATCGCAATGGGCGTTGATAAAGCGTGGGAAGCAAAGGAAGGAAGCGAGGATGCTGCTCTGTCTACCGGCGCAGGGGATCAGGGGATGATGTTCGGCTATGCCTCCGATGAAACCGAAGAATTGATGCCGCTGGCCATTTCCTTGGCGCATAAGCTGGCAAAGCAACTCACCTTTGTTCGGAAGGAGGGTATTTTGCCCTATCTGCGTCCCGACGGTAAAACCCAGGTCACCATTGAATATGAGGACGACGTTCCTGTTCGGGTTGATACCGTGGTCGTCTCTTCTCAGCATAGCCCCGACGTATCGTTAGAGCAGCTGCGCAGAGATATTCTGGATAAGGTTATTTATCCCATCATTCCTTCAAGTATGCTGATCGACACAAGCTTTTATATCAATCCTACCGGCCGCTTTGTGGTCGGTGGCCCGCAGGGCGATAGCGGCCTGACCGGTCGTAAGATCATTGTCGATACCTATGGCGGCTACGGTCGTCATGGCGGCGGTGCCTTCTCCGGAAAGGATCCCACCAAGGTGGATCGCTCTGCTGCTTATGCCGCTCGTCACGTTGCGAAAAATGTCGTAAAAGCAGGTCTTGCCAAAAAGTGCGAGGTGCAGCTTGCCTATGCCATCGGTGTGGCCAGCCCCGTTTCAGTTTGCGTGGATACCTTCGGTACGTCAACCGTTTCCGAGGAAACGATTTTGAAGGTGGTCGAAAAGTTCTTTGATCTGCGTCCTGCTGCAATCATTAAGAATTTCGACCTTCGCCGCCCCATCTATGCCCAGACCTCCAGCTACGGTCATATGGGCAGAGAGGATCTCAATCTGCCTTGGGAGGATACCTCCATCGCTGATGAAATCCGTGCTTATATCGAAAAATAATTCTAAAAAGAGAGTTGCTGTGGCAACTCTCTTTTTCACTCATAAACCCTTCTCCTCATAAAATAAACTGTAATAATATAAAGATGGGGTGAAGAGAATGCTTTTGCATATGATCTGGGTGTTGGTTTCGTTTTTTGCGGTGCTGGGGCTGCTGAATTCAATTATCAGCGTGGTGGAGCTGTTTGCTCTGCGCAGAATTCGATCGGTTCAGCGGGCGGTGCTTCGGGTCGAGCTGGCAGGGGAGGAGCGAATGGAATTTTTGTTGAACAGCCTGCAGCTCATTGCGCAGCGCAACGATATCGGAACGGTGGAAATCGGGCTGGAGGTCGTGGATAAGGGGCTGTCGGAAACAGCGCGTCTGGAATTGGAGTCTTATTGCCAAAAAAATCCGTGGGTCATATTTACAGATGAAAAAGAAAGTGATATAATTTAAGAAATACGTATAAAGGAGGTGTCGACCGTGGACGAGGAACAAATTGAAGGTACCGTTGAAGAGGTTATATTTGAAAATGAGAGTACCGGCTACCGTGTTTTCACCGTAGATTGTGAGGGTACCGAGATCGTTGCGGTCGGTACCTGCGTTTCGATCTATCCGGGCGAGCTGATCAATGCGGTGGGCAGCTGGAGCGACCACGCCACCTATGGGCGGCAGTTTATCTGCACCGAGATCGAGAAAAGCTTTCCGGGCGAGCTGGTCGGCATTACTAAGTTTTTGGTCAGCGGTGCCGTTAAAGGCATCGGCCCCGCCACCGCGCGGAAGATCGTGATGCTGTTCGGCGAAGATAGCTTTGATATTCTGGAGCATGAACCGCTCCAATTAACGAAGATTAAAGGAATCAGTAAGGAAAAGGCACTGAAGCTTTCCGATGCCTTCCGCGAAACAGTCGGCACCCGTGAAACGTTGATGACCCTCCATGAAATGGGCATTACCCCGACCTTTGCGGTTAAGGTCGCGCGGGAATACGGTGCCAATGCCCCGCGGATCGTGCAGGAAAACCCCTATCGTCTGTGGGAAGAGATCGAGGGCTTTACCTTTCAAACGGCTGATAATCTGGCTCTTTCGATGGGAATCGGAGCGGCTGATGAATTGCGTGTCGGCTATTGCGTGAAGTATATTCTGGCCCATAACCTGCAAAACGGCCATTGCTTCCTGCCGAAGGACAAGCTCCTGCCTCTTGGTGCGCAGTATGTGGATATCACCGAGGAAGAGGTAGAGATCGCCATCGAAAATATGTGCGAGCGCCACCAGTTGGAGTTGGCCATGATCGGTGGTCGAGAGGTTGTTTACCTGCCAAACTACTATAAGGCAGAAACCCGCGCGGCTGAAAAGCTGAAATTGATGCTCCAATTCGGGCGTCAGGAGATCCGAAACGTGGAGGATCGGATCAAAAAGAGCGAGAATAAACTGGGCATTTTTTATGAATATAATCAGCGGGAGGCGATTCGAACCGCCGTTGAAAATCGTGTCATGGTGCTTACCGGCGGCCCCGGTACCGGTAAAACAACGACCCTCAGGGGTATGATCTATTTGTTCGAAGCGCTGAAATATGACGTGCTGCTCTGTGCACCAACAGGTCGTGCAGCCAAACGGATGAGTCAGGTCTGCGACCGTAAGGCACAAACCATTCATCGGATGCTGGAGGTGCAGCCGGGCAGCGGTGCATTTACACATAACGGCTCCAATCCGTTGAAATGCGACGTCATGATCGTGGATGAAATGTCCATGGTGGATAGCCTGCTGTTTGAGGCGCTGTTGGAGGCGTTGCCGCTCGGCTGTCGCCTGATTATGGTCGGTGATGCCGATCAGCTGCCCAGCGTCGGCGCGGGCAACGTGCTGTATGATCTGGTGCGCAGCGGCGCTTTGCCCACCGTTTCCCTGACCGAGATTTTCCGTCAGGCTAAAAAAAGCACCATCGTTACCACCGCTCATGAAATCAACGAGGGCGTTCGCCCCGATCTTGAGAACAAAAACGATCTGTTCTTTATCGCTAAAAAAACGCCGGAGGGCGTGCTGGAGGCCGCCGTTGAGATGGCGGTCAACCGCATCCCCCGTCGCTACGGCTACGATGTAATGGACGGTCTGCAGGTGATTATTCCCACCAAAAAGACCTATACAGGCACCGTCAACGTCAATACGGTGATCCGTGATCGGGTCAACCCCGATCAGCCGGGTAAGCGCACCGTCACCTTCCGCGATCAGGTTTTTCGGGAAGGAGATAAGGTGATGCAGATCCGCAATAACTACGACCTTCCCGTCATTACCTCCGAGGGCTTGGAGGAAGCAGGTGTCTTTAATGGCGATATCGGTATTATTACGCAGATTTTGCCCCGTGAAAAACAGGTTAAGGTGCAGTTTGAGGATCGGGTTGCTACCTATGAAAACTCCCAGCTGGACGAGCTGGAGCCCGCCTACGCCATTACCGTTCATAAAAGCCAGGGCAGTGAATTTGAAGCGGTCGTTTTGATTTTGGGCGATATGACCCCGCTGCTGCAGTATCGGAATTTGCTGTATACAGCCGTCACCAGAGCCAAGAAGCTGCTGGTGATTGTCGGTAGCCGTCAGGTTGTAGACCGTATGGTGGGGAATAATAAGCACACCAACCGATACAGCGGTCTGCGCTATTTGCTGCAGGGCCGATGAGAAGGCTGATTTATCCCGACCGTTGCCTGTTTTGCGGTCGGCTGGTGAAGGAGGAAGAGGTTTGCTCAAGCTGCTCCAAGCATATCATTGAGCTGACCGCCGAGATCTGCCCGCGCTGCGGCGCATCACCCGAGAATTGCAGCTGTATCAACCGTGATTTTTCCTTTGTGCGAAACGTCAGCGCCTTCTCCTATGAGGGCGCTCCCCGTACGATGCTGCTGCGCTATAAGCAGCGTAACCGTCCGCAACTGCATCATTTTATCGCGCGGCGAATGTATTTTCATATCGAGGCACGGATCGGCACCGATTTTGATCGGATCGTCTACGTGCCGCAAAGTGCCAAAAGCTTTCGTAAGCGGGGCTATTGCCCGTCCCAACTGTTGGCAAAGGAGCTGGAGGGCTATTTGAACGTACCGATGGTTTCGGTGCTGAAGCGTGTGGGAAATCTCCAGCAAAAATACGTGAAGCATCATGATCGATGGTCGAACGCCAAGCAGAATTATGCCCTCCGCAGTGATGCGAAAATCAGCGGAAAGGTGCTGCTGGTCGACGATCTTTTTACAACGGGCGCTACCCTGAACGCCTGTGCCGAATTGCTGCGTCAGGCAGGCGCAGAGTCGGTGTATGCCGCCACCTTTGCGATTGCTGCAAAAAAAGGTTGAATTTTCAGGAAAATATAGGTATAATAAAATAGTAAACGTGTTTTTAATCTATTTGACGGAGGATCAGAATGTTAGGACAAGATATCGGTATCGATCTCGGTACCGCAACAATATTGGTATATATTAAGGGAAAGGGCATTGTTTTGAAGGAGCCCAGCGTGGTTGCGATCGATAAAACGCAGAATCGCGTATTGGCTGTTGGTGAGGAGGCTCGCCGCATGGTCGGAAGAACGCCCGGTAATATCGTTGCCGTTCGTCCGCTGAGGGATGGTGTGATCTCCGACTATGAGGTCACCGAAAAGATGATCAAATACTTTGTCGGGAAGGCATCCAAAAGCTCTTATTTCAAGCCCCGCGTTATCATCTGTGTCCCCTCCGGCGTTACCGAGGTGGAGGAGATGGCGGTCGAAGAGGCGGCAAAGAATGCAGGCGCAAAGTTTGTTTCTTTGATCGAGGAGCCGAAGGCAGCTGCCATCGGTGCAGGTATCGATATCTTTAAGCCGAACGGAAACATCGTTGTCGACGTCGGCGGCGGCACCTCCGATATTGCCGTGCTCTCTTTGGGCGACGTGGTGCTTTCCGATTCTGTCAAGATGGCAGGCGATAAGTTCGATGATTCCATCGTCCGTTATTTGAAAAAGAAATATAATCTTCTTGTCGGTGAGCGTACCGCCGAGGCGATCAAGGTCGAGATCGGCTGTGTTTATCCGCAGGAAGAGGTGCAAACCATGGTCATCAAGGGCAGAAGCCTGCTCACAGGCTTGCCTCAATCCATCGAGATTCGCTCCGATGAGATTATGGAGCCTCTGCAGGAATGTGCGCTTACCATCGTGGACGTGCTGCATAACGTGCTGGAGCGTACGCCCCCTGAGCTGGTCGGCGATATCTATCAAAACGGTATCTGTATGACAGGCGGCGGTGCTTTGATTCGCGGCTTCGATAAGCTGATCGCGCAAAAAATCGGCATCAATGCCTATGTGGCAGAGGATGCGGTTTCCTGCGTGGCAATCGGCACCGGTAAGGCGTTGGACTACCTCGATAAGCTGGAGGCCTCCGGCCGTCGCGCCAAGCATATTGGCAACTATTAATAATAAAACAGGGAAAGCTCATTTGAGCTTTCCCTGTTTCTTTAGATTAAAATCTCAGCAATGGTATTTACGTTTCCCGCCCCCATCAGGATTGCGATGTCACCCTTTTGGAGCACCTCGCGCAGATAAGCGGCAATGTCGGTAAATTTGCTGATGTACCGTGCGTTGGGGATTTTATCCCGCAGCGTTAGGATGTTCACGCCAACCTTGTTGATCTCCCGCGCGGCGTAGATGTCGGTCAGAACGACCTGATCGGCGATGGAGAGGGCGGCGGCAAATTCATCCATCAGATAAAAAGTGCGGGTGAAGGTGTGCGGCTGGAAAACGACGTAAACCTTCCCTTCGGCAGCCGCCTTTGCGCTCTGTAGGGTGGCAGTGATTTCGGTGGGGTGATGGGCGTAGTCGTCGATAATGGGCGCCTCGTTGCAGTACCCGCGGCATTCAAACCGTCGATCTGCACCGGTAAAGGCCTCTAAGCCCGCTTTGATGTCGTCAGCCGAAAGCCCGTAATGCAGGGCGGAGCAGGCGGCTGCCAGACTGTTGAGGATGTTGTGCTGTCCCGGAATCTTGAGAGAAACCGAAGCGATAAAGGCACCTTCAAAATAGATGTCGAAGCAAGGATATCCGCTGTTTAAGGAAATGTTGGCGGCGCGGCAGTGGTTCTGCTCCGATAAACCGTAGGTCAAAATTTTTCCCTTGAACTGATCCCGCACAACGGCGCAGTTCGGATCGTCTCCGTTGATGATCAGTAAGCCGTCCTTGTCGATGTTTTCGGTGAACCGAATGAAGGAGGCCTTGATGGCGTCCAGATCCTTGAAGAAATCCAGATGATCTTCATCAATGTTCAGAATGATCCCACAGTTGGGGTAGAAGTGATGAAAGGAATTTACGTATTCGCAGGCTTCGTAGATGGCATAGGGGCTTTCACCGATGCAATAGTTTCCGCCGATCGCTTTGAGATTGGCACCAACCAAAACCGTCGGATCGGCCTCCGCCGTTTTAAAGATGGAAGAGATCAGCGAGGTTACGGTGGTTTTTCCGTGGGTGCCGGAAACGGCGATGGATTTTTCAAATTCCGCCATCATGTGTCCTAAAAGCACCGCACGTTCCATCATGGGAATGCCGTTCTCCCGTGCATAAACCAGCTCGGGGTTGCTGTCGGCAACGGCGGCGGTGTATACCAAAAGGTCGCATCCTATGGCATTTTCGGTCGCGTGCGCAGGATATACGGTGATGCCGGCCGCCTTCAGCTTGTCGATGGTGGCGCCGGAGCCGGTGTCCGATCCGGTAACGGTTTTGCCTTGGTGCCGCAGAATCAGGGCAAGCGAGGACATGGAAACTCCGCCGATACCAACGAAATGGATATGAGAAAACTTCTTGTATTGTTCAAAATGATGTGTTATAATGTTCAAGAATCGTCCCTCCTTTAAAGGATCGATTCCATTATAGTACATTTAAAGGAAAAAATAAACATATTTTTGAAAAGTTTGGGAGAAAATATTCATGGCTAAAAAGAACGTCGCAAAAAAAGATCCGTCTCAGGAAAGCTTTTGGAGTAAATATAAGCTTTATATCTTCGGCTTTGTGGGCGCAATTTTACTGATCAGCTCCCTTGGTCTGCAGAGTATAACCATCTGCCTTGTGAATGAGAAGGGCGAAAAATTCGCCGCTAAAATGGATTATAATTTGTTTGGGATCTGTACCAGCTGTATGGGCACAACCGATAATGCTCGCGATTTTGTGGAGAAGGATAACTTCTTCTTGGGCAGCAAGGACGATACGGTTGAGCGTGCCATTAAGAGCTTGCGTGAGATTGCGGGAATCGATGGCGGTACGATCGGTATCTATGCAGGCGGGCTTGTGATCGGCGGCGGATCCACCGAGGCTTGGGTCGAGGAGCTGAAAGAAAAGGGCTATAATGCCGTTGACCTTGAGTCGCTCGATAAGGAAAAAGAATCGAAGTAGTCAAATTTCCTATATCAGGTTGTTGATAGCATTCCTTCCTTTGTCAATTTTTGACGAAACAAAAAAACTTTCAAAAAATCTCAAAAAAAGTGTTGACAAAAGTCATTTGGAGTGGTATTATATTCAGGCACTCGCGAGAAAAAGCGAGATGCGGTGAACCTTGAAAATTAAACAGCATCATTAAAAGAGGAACCCGTTAA
>JAFQKO010000132.1 GCA_017396865.1 Clostridia bacterium
GACGGTCTCGTTTTGATGGCGCAGAACCCGCATCGCCTTGCGGGCGGCCTTTTCGTTTTCAAACAAGCCGAAAACGGTGGAGCCGCTGCCGGTCATCATCGAGAGAATCGCCCCTTGCTTGGCGAGCAGCTCCTTCAGATAGCCGATCCGCGGGCATAGGGGGATGGTGGCGTTTTCCAAAACGTTGCCGGTGGCGGCAGCCAACGCGCGGAGATCCTTTTGCTCCAGCGCACGGAGCACCCCTTGGGTATCGGGGTGGCGGGGAATGCCCACCTCGTGCAGCTTGCCGAAGATCTCCTTGGTGGAGGCGCTTGCCCGCGGCTTTGCCAAAACGATGCAGCAATCGGGCATGGTGGGGGCGGGGGTCAAAATCTCGCCCACCCCTTCGGCCAGCATGGTGCCGCTGTATAAAAAGAAGGGGATGTCTGCCCCGATGGGGGTCAGAAGTTGAATTGCTTGTTCAATGGGGAAGGGGCGGTCGTAAAGACGGCAAAGGGCAGAAAAAACCGCCGCGCCGTCGGCACTGCCGCCGCCCATCCCTGCACCGGTGGGGATGAATTTCTCCATTTCGACGGTGATCTGATAGCGGTCGATCCCCGCCGCCTTGAAAAAGGCGGTGGCAACCTTATGCACGATGTTGCGCTCGTCGGTGGGGATGTAGGGCAGATTGCAGCGGACAGTGATGCCGCCATCGCCCTCCTCACGGGTCACCTTTACGTTGTCGTAAAGGGAGATGCCCTGAAAGACCGATTGCAGCAGATGGTAGCCATCCTCCCGTTTGCCCACCACGTCGAGGCTTAAATTGATTTTCGCATATGCACGCAGGGTAACTGATTTCATGGTTGTCCTCATTTTTGATTTTATGGTTTTATTATATCATAATGGGAGGATTTTTCAATATCAACTTGCATTTTACATAAAAAGTGTTACAATAAAAGGGACTAATCAACGGAAAGAGGAAATAAGCATGAAAGCAATCATTTCAGTCATCGGTAAAGATAAGGTGGGTATCATTGCGCGCCTTTCCAATATCTGCGCCGATAATAACGTCAATATCAATGATATTACTCAAAAGGTGCTGCACGATACCTTCACCATGATCATGTGGGTGGAGATGGAAAAATCGGAAAAGGATTTTGCAACCATCGCCAAGCTGCTGGAGGATGCAGGTACCGAGATGGGGCTGATCATCCACGTGATGCATGAGGACGTTTTTGATTCCATGCATCGGATATAAGAGGTACACCCTATGTTAAGACGCAGAGAAATTATTGAAACCATTAAGATGATCGACGAGGAGCATCTGGATATCCGCACCATTACGATGGGGATCTCGCTGCTGGACTGCGTCGATCGGAACGTGGATGCCTTTTGTGAGCGGGTGTATGAAAAGATCACCCGCCTGGCGGGCAACCTGGTGCAGACCGGTGAGGAGATCGCCCGCACCTACGGTGTTCCCATCATCAATAAGCGGGTTTCGGTCACCCCCATTGCGCTGGTTACCCCCGGCTATTCGGTCGACGATATGGTTCAGGTCGCCAAAACGCTGGAGCGGGCGGCTGATGCCTGCGGGGTCAACTTTGTGGGCGGCTTTTCCGCGCTGGTGCATAAGGCGGCCACCCCCAGCGATCTGAATCTGATCCGCTCCCTGCCCCGCGCCCTGAAGGAAACGAGCAGAGTCTGCTCCTCCATCAACGTCGCGACTACCAAGTCCGGCATCAATCTGGATGCCGTTAAGCTGATGGGCGAGATCATCCGCGAATGTGCCGAGGCAACCGCCGAGGAGGATTCCATCGGCTGCGCGAAATTGGTCGTATTTGCCAACGTGCCGGAGGATAACCCGTTTATGGCGGGCGCCTTCCACGGTGTCGGTGAGGGCGATTGCGTCATCAACGTGGGTGTTTCCGGCCCCGGTGTGGTCAGCAGCGCTATCCGCAAGCACCCCGAAGCCGATATCACCGAGATCGCCGATATCGTTAAGAAAACCGCCTTTAAGATCACCCGTATAGGTCAGATGGTGGCCAATGAAGCCTGCCGCCGTTTGAACGTTCCCTTCGGGATCGTCGACCTTTCGCTGGCACCCACCCCTGCGGTGGGCGATTCGGTTGCCCATATCCTGGAGGAGATGGGTCTGGAGCGGTGCGGCACCCACGGCACCACCGCCTGCCTTGCGCTGCTCAACGATGCCGTTAAGAAGGGTGGAACCATGGCCAGCTCCCACGTGGGCGGCCTTTCGGGTGCCTTTATCCCCGTTTCGGAGGATGCGGGCATGATCTGCGCCGCCGAGGAGGGTGTGCTGACGCTGGATAAGCTGGAGGCCATGACCGCCGTTTGCTCGGTGGGCTTGGATATGATCGCCATCCCCGGCGATACCCCCGCCTCCACCATCTCAGCCATCATCGCCGATGAGATCAGCATCGGTGTCATCAATAATAAGACCACCGCCGTCCGCGTTATCCCCGCCATCGGCAAGGACGTGGGCGAGAGCGTTGCCTTCGGCGGCCTGCTGGGCGAAGCCCCCATCATGCCGATCCATCGGGAGAGCAGCGAAAAGTTTATCAATCGCGGCGGCAGAATCCCCGCACCCATTCATTCCTTGCGGAACTAATAAATAACGACCCTGCAGTCTGCAGGGTCGTTTCGTTTAATTGATTACCCGAACGGTGATGTTCGGCTCGGAGAGCAGCAGCTCTAAGATTTTGGTATATTCGTTCAGGCTGTGGTCCTTGCCGTCCTTGGTCATGTTGACGCTGACCTGCGCCAGGGTGCGGTCGTGGAAGGTGAGCAGATACCATTGCTCGTCACCTTCGGTCGGCTCCTCCCCTTCGGGAACGTAGGGCGCATAGGTGCCGTAAAGGCGAAGCTTCTGCTGTACCGTTTCACTTTGGAAGGTTTCGGTTCCGTCTAAAAAGCGGAAATAGATGCCCGCAAAGGCCTCGGAAAGCTGATCCTTTTGCTTTTGGGGCAATGCTTCAAAGTTTTCGGTCTCCTCCCGCGCATCCTCGATCATGGTGGAAACGGAATCCTTGGTCACGGTATAGGCCGCCTCACGGTATTCCTTCGAGGCTTTGTCGACCTTTTCGTCCTTCAGCACATCTTCGGCCTCTTCCACGCTCATCCAATTGGCTTGATTCTTGCTCAGGAACTCAACGTAGTCCACCGCCTCCTGCTGCTCGGGCGCGTCCTGCTCCGATTTGCAGGCGAAAAGCATCGGCAGCAGCCCTAATATAAAAAGAATGGAAAAAAGTTTTTTCATCGGTAATTCTCCTTGCTGTTGGGGGGTTCTTTCCTATATCATAACAGAAAGTTACGCAAATGTCCAAAACTATTTTTAAAATTATGCAAAAACTGTTGACAAAGGAGGAAAAGGGTGCTATAATCACTTTAGCAAATTAAAGCGATAAAACATAGGAGGATCTAAAAATGAAAATGTTTAAAAGATTTCTTGCTTTGATGCTGGTCGGCCTGATGGTATTTACCATGGCTGCTTGCGGTCAGGATGCCGCAACCGAGGATAAGAAGGATGATGCTTCTCAGAGCGAAGCAAACAAAGAGGATACCAAGAAGGAAACCGTTATCGTCGGTTATACCCTTTACGAGCCCATGAACTATGAAGACGAAAAGACCGGCGAGCTGGTTGGCTTTGATACTGAGCTGGCAAAGGCCGTTTTCGAGAAGCTGAATTATAACGTTGTATTTAAGCTGATCGATTGGGAGCAAAAGTACACCGAGCTGAATTCCGGCACGATCCAGTGCATCTGGAACGGCTTTACCGCCAACACCAGCGATGACGACGGTGTTGCCAGAGCCGATAAGGTCGACTTCTCCTACAACTACATGGGCAATAAGCAGGTCATCGTTGCCAAGGCAGACCTTATCAATAAGCTCGCCGATACCAAGGGCCTTTCCGGCAAGGTTGGTGCTGTTGAGAACAGCTCCGCAGGCGATACCTACCTGACCGAAAACCTGAAGGGCGCCATCAAGAAGGGCGTTGAGTCTCAGCTGGATGCCATGAAGGAGCTGAGCATGGGCGCAGTTGACTTCGTTGTTGTGGATGAGCAGCTGGCAAAGGCATATGTCGACAAGGGCGATTATGCAGGCTTTGCAATCTCCGATAAGGTGTTCAGCGATGCTGAGTACTATGCCATCGGCTTCAAGAAGGGCTCCGATCTGACCGCTAAGGTCAACGGTGCGCTGGAGGAGCTGGGTAAGGACGGTACCATCACCGCGCTGGCTGAGAAGTACGACGTTGTGAATACCGCTATCATCGATTTCGCAGATCAGAAATAATTGATTTGAATAATCTTTGGAAAACATGCAAGGCAAATTCTTTGCCTTGCAGTTTTCTGTCTATAGAAAAGGAAAGAACCTATGAGTTTTGTTGACATTACGCAATATTTGCTGGAGGGATTCGGCATCACCTGCCTGCTCTTTGCATCGACCTTGATTTTGGCGATCCCTCTCGGCTTGGCGCTGTCCATGCTGTCGATGAGCAAGTATAAGGTGGTCAGCGTGCCGGTGAAGATCTTTATCTGGATCATCCGCGGCATTCCGCTGATGCTGTTTATCTTTGTGATCTATTATCTGCCCAGCCTTTTGGCCGACGGTAATTCTTCAGCCAATATTTTCAATGCCATTGATTTGGAATTCACCATCGCGATGGGCAGTTCCGAGCTTTTGTGGTACGGTCGCTTTTTCGCGGTGCTGATCGCCTTTGTGATCAATTATGCCTGCTATTTTTCGGAAATCTTCCGCGGCGGCATTCAAAGCATTCCCAAGGGCCAGTATGAGGCGGGCTACGTGCTTGGCCTTACCAAGAGCCAGGTTTTCTTTAAGATCGTGCTGAAGCAGGTGATCAAGCGTATCGTTCCCGCCCTTTCCAATGAAATTATTACCTTGGTAAAGGATACCGCGCTGGCCAATGCCATTGCCATCCCCGAGATCATCCATTGCGCCAATATGCTGGCCTCTAAGGAAGCCATCATCTGGCCGCTCTTCTATACGGCGGTGTTCTACCTGCTCTTTGTCGGCCTTGTTACCATCATTTTGGGCAAGGTTGAAAAGAAGCTCAGCTATTTCCAGGCATAGGAGGTTCAGAATGGCATTTTTAGAGGTTAAAAATATAGAAAAGCACTTCGATTCCAATGCGGTTCTGAAGGATATCAGCTTCGATCTGGAGAAGGGCGAGGTGCTGGCAATCATCGGCTCCTCCGGTAGCGGCAAAACCACGTTGCTTCGGTGCTTGAACTTCTTGGAAACGCCCGACTACGGCAAGATCATGCTGGACGGTCAGGATCTGTTTGATACCGAGAACCCCGAAACGCTGGATAAAAAGCAAATCCGCAAAAAGAGATTGCATTTCGGTCTGGTATTCCAGAACTTTAATCTCTTTCCGCAGTATACGGCGTTGAAAAACGTAATGCTGGCGAAGGAGCTTTTATCTAAGGAGCGCCCTGATTATAAGGAAAAAAAGAAGGAAATTGCGCAGGAGATTGAAGAAAAGGCAAAATCGCTCCTGACTCGGATGGGGCTGGAGGATCGAATGGATTTTTATCCCCAGCAGCTTTCGGGCGGTCAGCAGCAGCGGGTTTCGATTGCCCGTGCGCTGGCGATGGAGCCGGATATCCTCTGCTTCGATGAGCCCACCTCCGCTCTGGATCCCGAGCTGACGGGTGAGGTGCTGAAGGTCATCCGTGAGCTGAAGGATGCCGATAGCACCATGATCGTTGTAACCCATGAGATGGAATTCGCTCGCCACGTGGCCGATAAGGTGATCTTTATGGCCGATGGCGTGATTGAGGAATGGGGCACCCCCGAAGAGGTGTTCGGCAATCCTCAAAGTCCCAAGACGAAGGCGTTTTTGTGCAAGTCCTTGGAGGAAATATAATGGAAAAGCGCGCGCTACGCCGCGCGATGGCAGAAAAACGCGCCGCTCTTCCCGCAGCAATGCGGGAGGATGCGGCGCGTATCTGTTTGGAGCGGCTTTTAAATCTGCCTGAATTTAAGCGGGCAAAAACATTGTTTTGCTATGCTGCCTACGGCAGCGAGCTGCCAACGGCGGCGATCGCCGCCGCCCATCCGCGGGTGGCTTACCCTAAGGTGACCGCCGAGGGGGAAATGAAATTCTACGTCGGCGGCAGGCTGATGGCGGGCTATCGCGGCATCCCCGAGCCGCAGGGCGGCGAGGAGGTTTGGCCCGAAGCGGGCGACCTGATGCTGCTGCCGGGGCTTGCCTTTTCAAGGGAGGGCTATCGCTTGGGCTACGGCAAGGGCTTCTATGATCGGTATCTGGCCGCTTGCGCTGTTAAACCGATCTGCTGCGGCCTTTGCTTTTCGGAGCAATTATTGGATAAAATCCCCTATGATGGGAATGATTATCCTTGGGATCTTTTGATCACCTCGAAGGGCGAGATAATTGTGAACAATAATTAAATTTTTTTAACAAAATATTGTAACAGGCGGGAAAAAGTGGTATCTTTTATACCATGAAAGGAGGCGCAGAAGCATTAATGTTGCGCTTGGATAAAATTGTTAAAACCTACGACGTGGGCGATAATCGCGTGGAGGCCTTGCGGGGCGTCAGTATGGAGTTTCGTAAGAGCGAGTTTGTTGCCATCCTCGGCCCCTCCGGCTGCGGCAAAACCACCCTGCTGAATATCATCGGCGGTCTGGATAGCTATACCAGCGGCGATCTTATTATTAGCGATCGCTCCACCAAGGAATATAAGGACAGCGATTGGGATACCTACCGTAACCATTCGGTCGGCTTTGTGTTCCAAAGCTATAACCTGATTCCGCACCAAACGGTGCTGGCCAACGTGGAGCTGGCCCTCACCCTTTCGGGCGTATCCAAAAAGGAGCGTCGTAAGCGCGCCAAGGAGGCGCTGGAGCGGGTAGGCCTGGGCGATCAGCTCAATAAAAAGCCCAGCCAGATGAGCGGCGGCCAGATGCAACGGGTGGCGATCGCCCGTGCGCTGGTCAATGATCCTGAGATCATTCTGGCCGATGAGCCCACCGGTGCGCTGGATAGCGAAACCAGCGTGCAGATCATGGAGATTTTGAAGGAGATCTCCTCCGATAAGCTGATCATTATGGTCACCCATAACCCCGAGTTGGCAGAGGAATATTCCTCTCGCATCATCCGCTTGCTGGACGGTCAGATTGTCAGCGATACCGATCCGTATCAATCGGAGGCCAAGAAGGCGGTGGAGAAAAAGGATCAAAAGAAGCAGAAAAAGCCCTCCATGAGCTTTTTCACCGCTCTTTCCCTTTCCTTTAAGAACCTGCTGACTAAAAAAGGCAGAACGATTTTGACCAGCTTTGCAGGCTCCATCGGTATTATCGGCATTGCGTTGATTTTATCGGTTTCCAACGGCGTTCAGATCTATATCGACGACGTGCAGGAGGAAACGCTTTCGGCCTATCCCATCACCATCCAAAAAGAGAATCAGGATATCTCAGCGCTGATGGGCGAGATGATGGCAAAGCAATCGGAAAAGGCGGAGCGTAAGGACGGCTACGTCTATTCCAACTCCACTATGTTTGAGATGATGAACGCCATGTCCGGCGCGGGCGGCGAGATCAAGATCAACGACCTGGCAGGCTTTAAGGAATATCTGGACAGCGACGATAGCGAGATGGATCAGTATCTCAGCGCCATTCAGTATACCTACGATCTGGATTTCAATATCTACGTGAAGGACGTAGAGGGCAATATCGCCAATCCCGATATCATGGGCCTGCTGGAGAATTTGGTCGGCACTTCCTTCAGCTCCGGCATCACCGGCAGCCAGATGTATCAATCCTATGCCAAGGCATTTGACGTTTGGAACGAAATGCTGGAGGGCAAAAACGGCGAGGTAATCAGCCCCGTCATGGAGGAACAGTATGAGCTGATCCACGGTAAGTGGCCTGCTGCCTATAACGAGGTTGTTCTGATCCTCAATCAGAACAACGAACTCAACGATATCTGCCTCTACGCCCTTGGCCTTGAAACCGAGGAACGGATGAATCAGGTGATGATCGCCGGCCTGCAGGGCAAGGAGATCGAGGTCACCGATAAAAGTTGGACCTACGAGGAGATCTGCAAGCGCGATTTCCGCTTGGTTCCCGGTGCAGAGCGGTATGAGTATAACGAAGAAACCGGCACAGTCTTGGATAAAACTAAGAGCGAGATCGGCACCAATCTGCTGTATGAAAACGGCTTGAAACTTAAGATCGTCGGCATCCTGCGTCCCAATGAGGGGGTCAACCAAAACGGCGCGATCGGCTATACCGCCGCGCTGACCCGCCACGTGGCGAAAATGGCGGTCGATTATCCCATCGTGCAGGCCCAGCTCGACGATCCCGATAACGATATCTTCACCGGCCTACCCTTTAAAAAGGAACTGGACACCACCGAAAAGGTGGAGGAGATCAAGGTCTATTTCAACGCGTTGAATGAAAAGCAAAAGGCCGAGATGTATGTGAACATCATGGCAATCCCCGAGGCAAAATGGCTCGAAGAGCAGGTTGCCGAGCAGATGAAGGGGCTGGATCGCGCGGCGATGGATCAGATGCTGATCCAAATGGCCACCATGAGCGGGGAGATGGATGCCTCCACGGTGGAGGGCTATCTTAAGCAGATGGATGATGCCACCGTGGCAGAGCAGCTGAAAAATGCCATCAGTACGCAGGTCTCCCTCCAATATGAGGCGCAGATCCGCAAGCAGTATGCCAATGCAGGCGCGGCAATGCTGGCGGCGCAGTTTGATGCCGCCTACCCCGAATTTACCGACGAGCAGTTGGCGCAGTTCCACGATAAGTTTATGAACACCGCCGTTTCCGAATCCAATCTGGAGGAAAACTTCCGTCGGTTGGGCTATGCCGAGCTGACCACTCCCATTTCTATCCAGCTTTATGCCTCTACCTTTGAGGATAAGGATCGGATCGCCGAGGTGATCGAAACCTATAATAACGGCAAAGAGGATAGTGAGCAGATCGAGTATACCGACTATGTGGCGATTCTGATGTCGTCGGTTACAACGGTGATCAACGCCATCTCCTATGTGCTGATCGCCTTCGTTGCCATCTCTCTGGTGGTCTCCTCTATTATGATCGGAATTATCACCTATATCTCCGTTTTGGAACGCACCAAGGAGATTGGCATCCTGCGCGCCATCGGCGCATCTAAGCGGGATATTTCACGGGTATTTAACGCCGAAACGTTGATTATCGGCTTCGGCGCGGGTGCACTGGGCATCTTGGTCACGCTGCTGTTTGTCGTGTTGATCAACGTGATCCTCAATGCGGTGACCGGTATTCCTAATCTGAATGCCAATCTGCCGTGGCTGGCCGCCCTGATCCTGATCGGGATCAGTATGCTGCTGACCTTGATCGCGGGCCTCATCCCGTCGAGAGTGGCATCGAAGAAGGATCCTGTGATTGCGTTGAGAAGCGAATAAATAAATCGGCAGCCTAAATGGCTGCCGATTTTTAGGTTTATTCGGGTAGTTCGTTTTGATGCGCATGGTAAAGCTGCAGGTAGCGGCGGGTGTAGGCGATCATGGAGAAAAGGATAAATCCGCATTCCAACGCCACCAGCGCAACGACGGCGAGGACGGGCATTTCGGGGAAGACGATCAGCCCCAGCGCCACGAAGAAGAATACCACGGTGGTGGCCTTGCCGTACCAAACGGAGCCCTCCACCGTATCGGTTTTATGGATGAATACAAGGCCGATGATACCCATATAGAGCTCCTTGGCGATCAGCAGCCCCAGCAGAAACCGCACGGGGATAAACCGCCATGCTAAGCAGAAGCAGATGGCGATCTGGGTCAGCTTATCGGCGATAGGGTCGACGATCTTGCCCCAATCGGTAATCATGTTGAAGTGGCGGGCGATCCAGCCGTCCACCACGTCGGTGGCGGCGGAAACGGCCATCACCCATGCAGCGGCCGCATAGGCATCCTCATGGCAATAGAGCCAAATGATCAAAGGGATCAGCCCCAGCCGCAGGTAGCTGAGCAGATTGGGAATATTAAAGAATTGATGATGAAATCGCGTTGGTTTCATAGCAGCCTCTCTTTTAGCATTAGATCATTCTTCAAGTATATTCTATCCATTTCTGCAAAACAATACCATAGTCAAAAAAAATCCCGTGCACAATTTTTGTGCACGGGATCAAATTTGCCCAAAAAATCAATGGAGCTGGTCGGCGGATTCGATAGCGCCGCGGATGCCAACGTAGATAAATTGGCAGATATGGCGAATCCAAGTCTCCGCATCCTCTGCGCCCGAGTCCAGCTTTTCCATGGCGGTGGTGAGGGCGGCGTTGGTGTAGAATTCCACGATGCTTTGGCGGAGCGCAGGATCGATTGCTTTTCCCGCCGCCACGTGGTCGAAAAGCTTTTCAATCGCAGAAACCAAAATTTGCCGAATGAAGCGGGAGGTTTCCTTGCTCTTGCCCGAATGGATAAAGTTGCGGATGGTGCGGCGATTTTTGGTGATGTTCTTCGCCAGCAGCAGGAAAAAGACCTCCCAATCGTTCTCCTGCCCGAATACCGATCCGATCTGAGAGAGCCGCTCCAAAAGAACGGTCTTGGCCAGATCGAAGATATCCTCAAAATGGTAGTAGAAGGTATTACGGGTAACGCCGCAATCGGCAACGATATCCTTAACGGTGATGCGCTCCAGCGGCTTGCTCTCGATCAGCTTTTCAAAGGATTCGATAATGGCTTTTTTGGTGAATTGCGACATTCTCTCACCTCGTTTCTTAATGTCGTTTCTTAATGCGAAAATTGACTGTTGTAGAGGGTGGCATAAAAGCCGTTTTGTTGCAAAAGGGTTTCGTGGTTGCCCTGCTCGATGATGTGGCCGTCCTTCATCACAAGGATGACGTCGGCATCCCGAATGGTGGAGAGTCGATGGGCCACGATGAAGCAGGTTCTGCCCTTCATCATCTTGGCAAAGGCGTCCTGAATCTTCAGCTCGGTGCGGGTATCGATGGAGGAGGTGGCCTCGTCTAAGATCAGCATCGGCGGGAGGGTCAGCATAATGCGGGCGATGCAAAGCAGCTGCTTTTGCCCCTGGGATAGGCTGCCGCCGTCGGCCTTCAAGGGGGTGTCGTAGCCTTGGGGCAGACGCTTGATGAAGCTGTGGGCATGGGAGGCCTTGGCGGCGGCGATGATCTCCTCCTCGCTTGCTTCGGGCTTGCCCATGGCAATGTTCTCCCGTACCGTGCCCTCCTTGATCCAGGTGTCCTGCAGCACCATGCCGTAATGGCGGCGGAGCTCGTGGCGGGTAACGGTGCGGATATCGGTATTTTCCACCGTGATCTTGCCGCGGTTGACATCATAGAACCGCATCAGCAGATTGATGAGGGTGGTCTTGCCGCAGCCGGTGGGGCCGACAATGGCTACCCGCTGACCGGGCTTGATCTGCAGATTGAGATCTTCGATCAGCTTTTGCTCGGGCTCATAGGAGAAGCAGACCCCCTCCAGCGCCACGTCGCCGTCCACTGCGGGGAGCGGCTTGGGATCGGCGGGCTCTTCCAGAGCAGGAGCATCGTCGGTCAGCTCAAAGATGCGCGCCGCGCAGGCCAGCGCCGATTGCAGCTCGGTGATGACGCCCGAGATCTCGTTAAAGGGCTTGGTGTATTGGTTGGCGTAGCTTAAAAAGCAGGTCAGCCCGCCCACCGAGAGGCCGCCGCCCGAAAGGGCAACCAGCGCACCGGTCAGCGCCACGCCCGCATAGATCATGTTGTTGATGAAGCGGGTGCAGGGATTGGTCAGGGAGGAGAAGAAGGTGGCCTTCAGCGCCGCCTTTTTCAGCCGTCCGTTGATCTCCTCAAAGCGGTCGGCGTTGCGTTCCTCTTGGGAAAAGGCCTTCACAAGCTTTTGGTTGGCGAGGGTCTCGTCGATAAAGGCGGTCTGCTCGCCGCGGATCTCCGATTGGAGCTTAAACATATTGTAGGTGCGGTTGGCGATAAATCGTGCCATCAGCAGGGAGAGCGGGGTCAGCAACACCACCAGCAGGGTGATCCAGGGATGGATGGTCAGCATAAAGATGAGGGTAACGAGGATGGTCACCAAGCCGGTGAAGAGCTGGGTGAAGCCCAAGAGCAGGCCGTCGGCAAACTGATCCACGTCGGCAATCATGCGGCTGACGATATCGCCGGAGGAATGGGCGTGGAGGTAGGAAACGGGCAGCCTTTGCAGCTTGCGGATGGCCTCCTGCCGCACGTCCTCGATCACCTGATAGGTGATCTTATTATTGAGGGTGTTCATCACCCATTGCAGCAGAGCGGTCAGCCCTGCGGCAAGGGCAATTTTAAGAAAAATGTCGAAAATTTTAGAAAAATGCACCTGCCCCTTGCCGAGGATATGATCGATGGCCTCGCCCACCAAAATGGGAATATAAAGGGAGAGCACCACCGTGGCAATCGCCAGCAGCAGGGTGAAGATGATGTGGGGGGTATAGGGCTTGAGCCGTGTTAAAAGGCCGCGGAGGGCGCTTTTTTGGTTGGTCTTTTTCATGCGCGCGCCTCCTTCTTGAATTGAGAGTCGTGGATCTCCCGATAAACGGGGCAGCTTTCCAAGAGCGCTTCGTGGTTGCCGTAGCCCACCGCCGCGCCGTCCTCCAAAACGAGAATTTTATCGGCATGGGCAATGGAGGAGGTGCGCTGGGAAACGATCACCGTGGCGGGGCGCTCCTCTAAAGTGCGGATCGCCTGCCGCAACGCGGCATCGGTGGCGAAATCCAGCGCAGAGGCGCTGTCGTCTAAGATCAGGATCTCGGGCTTGCGCACCAGCGCGCGGGCAATGGTCAACCGTTGGCGCTGACCGCCCGAGAAGTTTTTACCGCCCTGCTCCACGGGCTGATCCAGCCCCAGCTCGGATTTTTCTAAGATCTCGCCGCCTTGGGCGATGCGAATGGCCGCCTCCAGCTCGGCGTCGGTGGCATGGGGGTTGCCCTGTAGCAGGTTCTCCCGCAACGTTCCTTTAAAGAGAACGGCCTTTTGGGGCACAATGCCGATTTTTTTGCGCAGATCGGTCGGGGGATAGCTGCAAACGTCCTTGCCGTCCACCAGGACGCAACCGTCGGTAGCATCGTAAAAACGGGGGATCAGGTTAATAAGGGTGGATTTGCCCGAGCCGGTACCGCCGATGATGCCGAGGGTTTCGCCGTGTTGCAGGGTGAGGGAAATATCGGTGAGGGAGTCCTCTGCCGCGCCCTCGTAGCGGAAGGAAACCTTGCGGAAGGCAAGGGCAGAGCCTTCCGCATCGGCAAAGGTCTGAGGCGTGCGGTCGGCTTCGCCGTTGGGCAGCTCTAAAATGGCTTGGATGCGGTTGCCGCAGGCCACGCCTTTGGTGATGCTGATGATGAGGCTTGCCAGCTTGATCAGCTCCACTAAGATCTGGCTCATGTAGTTATAAAGGGCTACCACCGCGCCTTGGGTGAGGATGCCTGCCTCCACCTGCAGGGCGCCGGTATAGATCAAAAGTATGATGCCGCCGTTAATGATGGCAAAGGTGAGGGGGTTCATCAACGCCGAGATACGGCCGACGAATTTTTGGGTTTTGGTCAGCAGCGCATTGCGGGCGTCGAATTCCTCGACCTCCTCCTGCTCCTTGCAAAAGGCGCGGAGCACGAACACGCCCGAAAGGTTTTCGCGGGTCTTGCCCAATACCCGATCCAGCGCCGCCTGCACCTTTTTATAAAGGGGGATGCAGAGCAGCATAATGCCGAAAACGATAACGGAAAGCACCGGGATGGTCAGCGCAAAGACTAAGGCGGACTTGACGTCGATGGTAAAGGCCATCACCATCGCACCGATGACAACGAAGGGGGAGCGCAGCAGCAGCCGTAACGTCAGGTTGACGGCCGATTGCACCTGATTCATATCGCTGGTCATGCGGGTGATGAGGGTAGAGGTGCCGATCTGATCCAGCTGGGGATAGGTAAAGCCCTGAATATGCCGATACAGCACTTCCCGCACCTTGGCGGTAAAGCCCACCGCCGCGCGGGCGGAAAAATACTGGGCGGTTACCGAAAACCCAAAGCCGATCAGCCCCAAGGCCGCCATCAGCAGGCTCAGCCAAACGATGCGGGAGGTATTGCCCTTGAGGATGCCTTCGTCGATGATCGCCGCCACCACCAAGGGAACCAAAAGCTCCAAGGTCGCCTCCAAAAGCTTGAAAAGCGGCCCTAAAATCGTTTCTTTTGTGTATTTTTTCAGATAGGTCAGCAGTTTAAACATGGATTCCTCCGCCGATTGATATGTTAACTTTTATTTTAACATAGAGCGCGCAAAAAAGCAAAATATATTTATTATTGTTAATTACTGATAAAAAATTATTGACATTGTTCTATTTGTCCAATAAAATTAAAATATAAAATGAATCTTTTTTTAAGGAGGTATTCAATTTATGAAACGAGTATTAGCAACGATTTTGACTGCGGTGATGCTATTGATGATGCTTCCCGCCATGTCCGTTTCGGCAGCAGGCATCAGCTGGCCTGCGATTGGCGAGAATGTTACCATCGGTGGCAAGGCCTTTGAGTATATCGGCATCATGGGAGAACATTTCGACTGCATCGATATTACTTATTATGATGACATCGGCACC
>JAFQKO010000133.1 GCA_017396865.1 Clostridia bacterium
CCAGCTTTGCCTGCAGGGCACGGATATCCACCGCCGCGATGGCGGTATTTTCCTTGATCGCAAGGGCAGCCGCCTCCCCTGCCGCCTGACCCGTCAGGATCGCGGGCGGGATAACGCGGATCAGATCCCAGCCGTAGCCGGTACCGTCGGCGCTTCTGCCTGCGGTGATGATATTGGGGAAATCACGGCGGGTGAGGGCGCGGAGCGGGATCTCAAAGAGGTGATCGCGATGCTCAAAATCGTTGATGGCGCAAATGGAATCATCAAAATGGCGATAGGCATCGGAAACCTTCACGGAATAATCGCCCTTAATATGAGCGGTGGTGCGGAACTGGGGCATACCCGGGGTGGTGACCACCTCACGGGTCTTGCGGTCGGTCTGCTTCAATTTTTCCAACACCAGCAGGTGGTTGCGAACGATATAATCGCTGACCTCCTCGGCGGAAAGGCCCGACCAGCGGGGCACGTCATCAGGCTGATGATCGCCGAACAGATTGATATTACCGCCGCTGATGCCCTTATAAACCTGCCCGATATCCCCTGCTTCCACTGCTTTTTGACAGCTATCGAGGGTGATCATCTTTGCAGAGAAGGTGAAGAAATTTTCACCGCTCACGGTGGGGATACCGCCGCGACGCAAAACGTCGCAATCGCCGGTGGTATCGATCAGCACACGGCAGGGATAAAACTCGGTACCGCCCTTGCTTTCGGTGACCACACCGCGGCAGATATTTCCCTCCATGATGGGGTCGGCCGCCATGCAGTCGAACAGAATATCGGCGCCGCTTTTTTGAATCTCTTCGGTTAATTGATAGGCGAAAATAGCGGGCGAATAGCGCTGAACGTAGCGTTTCTCCGTCGGAACGGCGGGCTCGCCGTTTTTCCACTCCTCGGGGATGGTATCCCAGCTGAGGGTGGCGCTCATCCGCAGCCATTTTTCGGCAAGGCCGAAGATGATCTGCTTGCCGCGGCCGTTGCACATGGGAACAAACAGATTGATCAGACCCAGCGTGCCGAGGCCGCCGAGGATATTGCTTTTTTCCAGCAGCAGGGTGGAAAGGCCGTTATTGGCGGCACTGACCGCCGCCGCAACGCCTGCAACACCGCCGCCGCAGACGATGACGTCGTAGGCCTTTTTAACGGGGATGGATCTGGAATAGGTGAGCTTTTCCATTTTACTCTCCTTGCAGTTTTTTGATCTGCTCCGCAGAGGCTTCGGGGAGATGCCCGAAGGGAAACGCGAGCCCGAGCTGATCATATTTCGTTTGACAAATTTTGCGGAAGGGCAACAGCTCAACACCGTCCACACAAGGGTACTGCGCGGCGATGGAATTGAGTTTTTCGACATTTTCCGCAGTATCATTCACGGTAGGAATGATAACCTGCCGCAGGGTGGTTGGAATTCTTTTCTCATTCAGATAAGCCAAAAACCGCTCGACCGCCACCAGGGAACAGCCGACGTTTTCACGGTAGGCTTCCTCGTTGGTATACTTAAAATCCAGCAACACGCGGTCGGTTTCTGCCAGCAATGCCTTAACCTCATCGTTCAGCAGGCAGCCGGAGGTATCGAGACAGGTATTGATCCCCGCCCCATGGCAAAGGGAAAACACCTCTTTGGCAAATGCCGCCTGCAGCAATGGTTCGCCGCCCGAGAGAGTGATGCCGCCCCGCTCACCGAAATAGGAGCGATAGCGCTGAACCTTTTCAACCAGCGCCTCGGCGGAATATTCCGTTCCGCCGTCGGTCGACCAGGTATCGGGATTATGGCAGCATTTACACCGCAGGGGGCAGCCCTGCAAAAAGGCAACAAACCGCACACCCGGGCCGTCTACCGTACCGAGGCTTTGGATGGAATGGATCCGACCGATCATACGCTTTGATGGAAGGTGCGGCTGATGACCTCCCGCTGCTGCTCGCGGGAAAGCTTATGGAAATTGACCGCATAGCCCGAAACACGGATGGTCAGATTGGGATAGCTATCGGGGTCCTCATAGGCCTTGATCAGCGTTTCGCGGTTGAGAACATTTACATTGATATGGTGCGCCATTTTGGCAAAGTAGCCGTCCAGAATGGAAACAAGGTTCGTAACCCGCTCCTCTTCGGTTTTACCCAGCGCCTCGGGGGCGATGGAGAAGGTATTGGAGATGCCGTCGCGGCAATCCTCATAGCGGAGCTTGGCCACCGAATTGAGGGAGGCCAGCGCACCGTTTTCCTCACGGTTATGCATGGGATTGGCGCCGGGAGCAAAGGGTGCGCCTGCGGCACGGCCGTCGGGGGTGGCACCGGTATGCTTGCCGTACATCACGTTGGAGGTGATGGTCAGCGCAGAGAGGGTATGGATCGCGTTGCGATAGGTGGGAGTCTTACGCAGCTCGGTGATGACCTGATGGGTCAGATCGCGGGCAATAAGATCCACGCGATCATCATCGTTGCCGTATTTGGGG
>JAFQKO010000134.1 GCA_017396865.1 Clostridia bacterium
AAAAGGTCAAGGAACTGCGCAGCGCCATGCGCCTACAATGGATGCGGGAAAATAAGGTCTTTGGCTTTGATATCATCGCCATGCGGTTGGGTAGCCTGATCTCGATGATTGAGCATAACGGTCAAACGATCTCCGATTGGCTGGAGGGCAACCTTGAGCGGATCGAGGAATTGGAGGCGCCCCGCCTTCCCTATGAGCCCATCCCCGAAAACGGCGATCCCTACATCATGGTCAATCGCTGGCTGCAGATCTGCGGGCAGAATATGGCCAATATGCATCCTTTTAGTTGAATGAGATAAAGATTTTGTTTTTTCGGAATGAGGTGTGCCGATGAAGAAATACATTTATATTACAGATCCGAGATGCTTTGGAGATTCGAGTTTTTCTTTTTCGGATGTTGAACTCGAAGCAGTGTATCCGGCATATGGCGATCTGACTTATGATTTGAAGCTGGTGGTCACTACACCGCCGATGGCCGAGGAAAAGCGTGCACCGTTCTACAACAATTATCGGGAAGTATACGGTCATGCCGACATAGCAGTTTTGGGCGCGGCGACAGCGAACAATTCCTGCAAAAACATACTTTTGAATGGCTTTCGGCAGGAGCATCTGGACTATATCGCACCGTACATTCGGGATAAGGTGGAGGTGCTGTATTTGTTTAAATGCCCGAAGATAAAGGATTTGTCGGCTTTGGCTGAAATGAAGCATTTGAAATGCCTGCGGATTTTTTGGAATACTTCGCTGGAGACCTTATGGGATATGCGGAAAAATGAGGCATTGAAAATCATTTCCTTTCATATGGTTTCAAAATTGAACAATATTGAACCGTTGATTGATTCAAAGGTGGAATATGTTTGCTTGGATAGTATGGACAACAACGGAAATATGAAACCGATGTTGTTTGATCGGGCGGTGCTTGAAAAAGCGCCGACCATACAGCACCTGATCCTTCGCTATAAAAAGTCCAACAACTAATAGAAAAACGCGATGTGCATTGCACATCGCGTTTTCTGTCAGTAAGCGCGGATTTCAAAAACCTCGATCTCGGAGGCGCCGTTGGTGGTATGGAAGGTCAGTTCGGCGCGGTCGCATTCAACGGGCGGGAAGTCCAGCACGTTGAGCCGCTGGATGTTGTTTTCCACCTTGCGTTCGTAAACGCAACGGTCGCCGTCGAAAAGCCGCAGGGTGTAGTCCTTCACCAGCTCGGGCGGAACCCCTATCCGCTGCTGCGCCTGCCGACGGGGCGCCATGGTGCAGCGGATGGCATAGTTGAAGTTGGTGCAGAAGGTCAGCCGAAGCTGGGAGAGGGTCTGCTTTTGCTCCCAACGGAGGGTGAGCTGCTCATCCTTGGCAGTTTGGCTCTTCCAGCTATGGCAGATGCCCTCGTAATGGCGGGAAATGCCGTCGGTCACCTTTTCGGGTGCGTGGCCGCTTGCGGTGGAGGAGGCGGTGATCTGCGCCGTGCGGGCAAGATCCTTTTCGTCGGTGTTGAGGATGCCGGGGATCAGCAGATCGTCCTTCAAAAGCTGCTGCTGCAGCTCGGTAATATGGGCCATCAATTCGCGGGGAGAGCAGCCGTACTTATGGCAAAGGGCCGCCGCTGTGCCCGCCACCTGACCGCCGATGGCGCAGGTGCCGATGATGCGGGTGGAGGCCAGGCCGAGGCGGGAGCAGGAAATGTCCCGACCTGCCATAAAGAGGTTGGAGATGTTTTTGGAATAATAGCTGCGGTAGGGGATGGTATAGGCGCCGTCAAAGTTCCAGACCTGGGAGGGAAGCTGGGCCAGATCCCGCATGCCGTCGGGGATATGGCGATCTACGCCCCAGCCGCCGTAGCAAACGGCATCCTCAAATTGGCGATGCGCCCAGATATCGGTTTCGTTGAGAATGTAGTCGCCGATCAGGCGGCGGGATTCCCGCATGCCGGGCAGGGTGCCCACCCAAAGCAGTTCGTAGTTTTCGGCACCGTGATCGCCGCCGTTTTTGATGTGATCCCAAACACCGTAGAAATAGGCGAACAGCTCGTCGCGGATCTCTTCGTAATCGCTGACGATATCGTCGCTGTCGCCCATCAGCTCCAGCCACCAATAGCCGTAGTCGCTGCAGTTGGAGCTGGTGGCGGAAACCCGCTTATAATCCTCGGGATCCTCCGCCTGAGAATAGTCGACGGTGTGGCGAGCGCTGTGCACACGGAACTTCAAATCCTCCTCGGTCAGCTTTTTGGCAAAGGAGGGCGGGGTAAAGGGAACGGGATGCCCCACGTCGATGGCACGGAACAGGATGGTGTTGCCCATGCGAAAACTGTCGGGCTGTTCGGGAGCATGGGGCTCGCCGAACTCGTCCTTACTCTCGCTGCCGATGCGGTATTCCGCGTCTACAAAGTAGCCCAGCGTTCCGTTGCCGGTGGCATCCAAAAAGAGAGGGGCGGAGAAATAAAGATGCTTTTCGGTGGTCTCCTGAAAGCAGAAGATGCGGGTGATACGATCGCCCTCTTTTTCCGCATCCACCATGGCGGTGTTGAGGTATACGGTCAGGTTTTCCTGCTCCTTGGCGGCCTCGAAAAGGGTCATATCCCAAAGGTCATAGTTATAAAGCGGGTTGCGGGCTTTGTTTTTCAGCATCAGCTCGTAGAGGATGCCGGTCTCCTCCAGATCGGGCTTGCGGCAGCCGTCGCTGGCGCTGGAGATGTGGATTCGAATCTCACCCGATGCATTGCCACCCAAAACGGGGCGGGCATGGATCAAGGCGGTATTGGCACCGTTGCGGGCGGCCGCCATGGCGGCGCAAAGTCCGCTCATGCCACCGCCTACAACAACTAAATCATATTGATGATGTTCGATCTTTTTCATAGCAATTCTCCTTTTTCTTTCATTATAAAGAAATTTTGGAAATATTCTATCCCATTTCTTGACAATCTATCCACTTTTATGCTATATTCGACTCGAGGTGAGGTTATGTTTGAAATCAGGAGCAACGACGGAACGTTGTTGTTTTTATATAAGAAAAAGCGGATGGAGGAGGGGTATCGCGACCGCATCCATTGCTATGATGAATGTAAGATCGTGCGGGTCTTGGAGGGGCGCGGCATCTGGCAGATCGGCGGCAGGGAATATACCGTTGAAGGCGGGGACATTCTGATCATGAGCCGCGCCGACCTGCGCACCATCCGAAAGATCGAGCAAAGCCCGCTGACCATCGAGCAGCTAAACTTTGCGCCCGCCTTTTTAGCCCCCGATCAGGAGGTGGCCTCTTTTTTTGTCAAGCGGCCGCAGGGCTTTGAAAACCTGCTCCCGCAGGCGGCGGAGCTCAATCAAGGCTTGGATGCTCTGATCACCGAAACGGAGCAACGGCGCCCCTATCAAAAGCAGGCGCTCCGCGCCCGCCTGACTGAGTGGGTGATCGCCGCGGCGCGCGTTCTGCCGCAGGAGCCGTCCGCCGCCCTTGCGGGCGCACGGCAGCGGCAAGCGATGGAGCAGGCGGTGGACTATATCAAAAATCATTATGCCGAGCCGCTGAATTTAGAGCAGGTGGCAAGGGAGTTTTATCTTTCACCCTCCTATTTTTCGCGGCTGTTTCGTAAGCATACGGGGCTTGGCTTTCGGGAGTATCTCGGTCGGGTGCGGGTGCAGGCGGTGCTGGCGCTGCTGGAGGATCGCAACATCAACGTTCTGGATGCGGCGCTGCAATGCGGCTTTTCAGGCTCCTCCGGCTTTTACCGCACCTTTCACCACGTAACCGGCGGCAGTCCCGGTCATTTTCGAAGTTAAAAAAGAGCGCAGTACCTTTTTTATATTTCGAAAAATTTTCGTTGAAAAAGGGATTGAAAAAAAGAGCAAAAGCGAGTACAATGGTTCAAGTGAAAAAATGGCGATAGAGGTGTAAGATGATTTTAAGAAAAGATGTAGAAAGAAGCCGTGTTCTTTACATAATAGAAGCGGGGCTTGAGTATTTAATTTCGATTCTGGTGGCGGGCGCCTATCTGGCCAAGCTGACCGAATCCTTAGGCATGAGCGATCAGCTCACCGGTATTATGAGCGCAGTGATCTCGCTGGGTCATCTCTTCCAGCTCGGCTCGTTGTTGATCCGTCCCAAGCGGGTCAAGGGGCTGGTCGTGGCATTCAGTATTGCCAATCAACTGCTCTTTATGTCGCTTTACGTCATCCCGCTGGGCAGCGGGGCAAAATCCTTCCGCAGTATTTTGTTTGTGGTTGCAATTTTGCTGGCGTATCTGCTGTATAATCTGGTGCATCCCAAGAAGACGAATTGGTTTATGTCGTTGATCGACGACGATAAGCGCGGGCGCTTCACCTCGGTAAAGGAAATGGTCTCTTTGGCAATGGGTGTCGTGTTTACCTTTGCCATGGGTGCGGTGATCGACCATTTTGAGGCCAAGGGCGACCTGCAAACCGCCTTCATCGTCTGCGGCATTACCATTGCCGCATTGACGGTTCTGCATACCCTCACCATGATCTTCTCGGTGGAAAAGCCGATCAAGGTGGAGCCCGGAAAGCGTAAGGCCTTTGCCGCAATGCTCAAGGATAAAACCATCCTTAAGATCGCCGTCATGTTTGCGATGTGGTACGCCACGATGTATGCGTCCACACCGTTTCTCGGCTCCTACCAGAATAAGGAGCTGGGCTTCAGCATGACCTTTATCTCGGTGCTGAGCTTGGTCTATAGCGGCGTGCGGATCGCCTTCAGCTTCCTTTGGGGCAGCTATGCCGATAAGCGATCCTTTAAGCGGATGTTGATCGCCTGCCTTGCGGTTTCGGCGCTGGGTTATTTTATCAATATCTTTACCGTGCCCGCTAACGGCAAGATCTTTTATACCGCCTATTATGCCTGCCACGCAATCGCCATGGCGGGTATCAACAGCGCGTTGACCAATCTGGTTTACGACTACGTGGAGCCTGCCCGCCGCGCCGATGCCATTGCCATCACCCAAACCGTATCGGGCGTGGTCGGCTTTGTAACCACCCTCGGAATGGGTGTTTTGGTGGAATGGATCCAGCAAAACGGTAATCGCTTTTTGGGAATGTCCCTTTATGCCCAGCAGGTGGTTTCTGCCATCAGCTTTGTTTTAAACCTGGTTGTTATCGCTTATTTGTATTTCCAAATCGAGAATAAAAAAGGAGCGGCAGAACAATGAAATTACAGATGAAGATGATCTCCTCGCTGGAGAAATGTTTTATAGATCAACCCTTGGCGCAGTTTGCCGAAAAGAAGAAGTTTATCATGTTTCGTAATGAGCGGCTCTCCTTTCAGGTGGCCTATCGCGCAGAGAATCCCGATCTGAATATTCAGCGCTGGTGCCCCATTCAATTGGAGGGTGCGCTGGCAGAGTATGCCAAGGTGCGGCTGGTCGGCAACGTGCCGAACGTATATCCCACCTACGGTGTGGAGCCGGGCGGGGAGTTTCTTCGCACCGAGCCGGGCCTTTATCCCGATCTGCTGCGGCCGCTGATCTATCCCGATGCCGTTTCCCTGCCCCACAGTCAAACCCACGCCCTCTGGATCGATATCGAGCTGCCCGAGGGCTTTGCGGCGGGCAAATATGATCTCTCCCTGTCCATCTATCTGAAGGAGGAGCGGCTGGGTAAGGTTACCGCCACCGTACGGGTGGTGGATGCAGAGCTGCCCAAGCAGGATCTGATCCATACCGAATGGTTCTATACCGATTGCATTGCCAATTATTATCATGTTGAGGCCTTTAGCGAAAAGCATTGGAATTATATTGAAAGCTTCATCAAAACCGCCGCCAAGAACGGCATCAATATGATCCTCACCCCCATCTTCACCCCCGAGCTGGATACCTATATCGGTGGCGAGCGATTGACCACCCAGCTGGTTGATATCGAGCTGGCCGACGGCAACTATACCTTCGGCTTTGAAAAGCTCCATCGCTGGATCGACCTTTGCGTAAAGCATGGGGTGGAGTATTTCGAGATCCCTCATTTCTTCACCCAATGGGGGGCCACGGCCGCGCCTAAGATCATCGTGAAGATCAACGGCAAGGATGAAAAGTATTTCGGCTGGCATTCCGATCCCATGGGAGAGGAATACGGCAACTTTTTGGCGCAGTTTATCCCCGCTGTTTTGGGCGAGTTCAAAAAGCGCGGGCTGGATAAAAAATGCTTCTTCCACGTTTCCGATGAGCCCAAGCTGGCGCAGATCGAGCAGTATACCCGCTGCAAGAATTTGATCGGGCAGTATCTGGAGGGCTATCCCATCATCGATGCTCTTTCCGATTTTGATTTCTACAGCAAGGGCGTTTTGGATAAGCCCGTTCCCCATACCCGCGGTGCCATGCCCTTTATCAAGGCAGGTGTCGAAGGGCTTTGGGTCTATTATTGCGGCGGCGGTAAAGCGGGCGTTTCCGACCGCTCCATCGCCATGCCCTCCGCCAGAACCCGTATGCTGGGTGTTCAGCTTTATTATTTCAATATCGAGGGCTTTCTCCATTGGGGCTATAATTTCTATAATTCCTGCCATTCCCGCACCGTTTTGGATCCCTTCGGTTATCCCGACGGCGGCTATTTCACCCCTGCGGGCGATTGCTTCTTAGTCTACCCCGGCAACAACGGCGAGGCTTGGGAATCCCTGCGGCTCAATGCTCTGCGGGAGGCGATGGATGATATGCGTGCCCTCAAGCTGTATGAGCAAAAATTCGGCCGTGAAGCAACCGAGAAACTGATCCTGGAGGGTACCGACGGCACCTTTGATTTCTGCCGGTATCCCACCGATCCCAATTATCTGCCAAATCTGCGTGAGCGGATCGCAAAGGAGATTGTAAAATGAGTTTAAAGGCTGATTTTTCGAATATTATCGGCAAGATCAAGCCGATGCACGCGGTGGGTCAGCCGCCCATGTTCGGTACAAGCTGCGAATATTTTTCCTATCTCAAGGAGGCCCACATTCCCTATGCCCGCCTCCACGACGTAGGGGTGTGGCGGCATCGGCCGATGGTGGATATCTCCTGCATCTTTCCTAATTTCGATGCAGATGAAAACGACCCCGCCAACTACGATTTTGAGTATACCGACCTTTTGGTTTCGGAGCTGATGAAAAACGATTGCCCGCCCATCTTCCGCTTGGGTGAGACCATCGAAAATGCCCTTGGCGTAGGCTATAAGCCCCGCTACGTTTTCGCACCGAAGGATCCCGCCAAATGGGCGCGGATCTGCGAGCATATCATTGCTCACTACAACGAGGGCTGGGCAGAGGGCTATCGGTTCGGCATCGTTTATTGGGAGATCTGGAACGAGCCCGAAAACGGCTTTCAGAAGGGAGAAGGTCCCGCCAAGGATATCAACCAGATGTGGGTCGGCACCGATGAGCAGTATTATGAGCTGTATGCCGTCACCGCCAAGCATTTGAAGGCGCGGTTCGGCGATACCATCAAGGTGGGCGGTTATGCCTCCAGCGGCTTATACGCCATCTTTAACGACCCCGAAAAATACGGCGTGCCCGCAGAATTCAAAAAGTTCTATCGGGAACGGTACGAGTATTTCCTGCGGTATTTTTACGGCTTTTTGGATTACGTTCGCAAGGAAGCCGCTCCGCTGGAGTTCTTTAGTTGGCACAGCTATTCTGTTGTGGAACGCACCGTGGCGATGCAGCGCTTTGTGGAGCGCTCGCTCCGTGAACGGGGCTTTGATTGCGAGATCCATCTCAACGAGTGGAATAACGCTCATAGCGCCGAGGGGCGCGGCAGCTCCTTTGCCGCCGCCCACGCCACCGCCTTGATGTTGGCGATGCAGGACACCCAAATGACCATGATGAACTATTATGACGCCCGCATCGGCCACTCCACCTACGCCGGAATGTTCAATCCCATCACCTATCAGCCCTTCTGCCTCTACTACGGCTTTAAGGCCTTCGGTGAGCTGTATTGTCTCGGCGATCAGGCGGAATGTGCCGTTGAGGAAAAGGACGTTTACGCCGTTGCTGCCACCGACGGCAAGACCCAAATGATCTTGCTCTCCAATATCGGTGAGGATCGGACGATCACCACCAATCTGGAAGGTTTTGAGGTTTATCTTGTGGATGAATCTCATGCGCTGGAGCCGGTCGATTTGGATTCCGCAGAATTCACGTTAAAGGAAAACCAAGTCCTGCTGTTGAAAAAATAATCATTAAAAAACGACCCGATCGGGTCGTTTTTTTGTTTACGTTTCGATTTGTAATCCGGACCAGCCGCAATCCTCGTAGGAATTGCCCTCGAAGCTGACCCTGCGCAGCAGGGTGGCGGTCTCCTCCCGCAGCCCGCTGAACTGCGACCAGGGGAATTCGGCAGCGCCGCATTCTCTGGCACAGCCGAGGATGGAGGGCATCTGCTGATTCAGGGTATGCCAGGTGGTCATCATAATGCCGAAAAAGCCGTGCTCGGCGATGGTATCGGCGTAGGCCTTGTAGTTGCCCGGTTCATACCAGGGCGCGCCCATGGCGTCGCGGATATTGCCCTTGAGGCTCATCAGCGGCTCGATGGGAACGTCGGTCATTCTGTATTGCCAATCCACCATCACGGTGGCGGGATTCAAAGCGCCCTGCATCGCCTCCACCTCGTCGGGGGCGCAGGTGGCGTAGGCCTTGAACTTTTGGTTATAGCGATCCCGTTCCAGCAGCATATCCATCCAGACCATCGGGCGCCGCCCCTCGGCAACCACCTCGTCGGTAAGCTGCTTGAGGTAGGCGGGAAGCTGCTTGCGTTCTTCGTCGCAGCGGGTGTAGTAGTAGGCCTCATCACAGCCTACGTGGATGAATTCGCCCTCGCCGAAAAGCTCGTATAGCTCATGGCGCACCGCCTTGAGCAGGTCGTGGGTCTCCTCGGAGTGGATGTCCCAGGCCCAGCCGTCGGGGGTAAAGAGGGGCTGCAGGCGGGGATTTTGATCCAGCGCCACGTGTTTGCCGTAGCAAAGTCGGCAGGCGGTGGCATGCCCTAATTGATTGAACATGGGAATAGGCTCCATGCCGAAGGCACGGCATTCGGCGATCAATTCTTTTGCCTGTTCCTTGGTGAAGGCATTCGGCCAAGCCAGCTCCTTCATGCAGTCGTATTGGAGCATCCCCCAAAATTCGATAACGATATGGGTATATTGGCAAAGACCTGCTAAGCGGATCAGCTTTTTAATGAAATAAAAATCATTCTCGGGGAAAACGCAGATATGCAGCATCCGATTGGCAATTCTGTAATGATCGGTCTCGTTTGCCCCGTGGAGGATCAGCCGCTCGGCGGTATATTCCAGCTTCATCAGCAGGGTGATAAAGCCACGCATCAGCCCGCCGAAATCCTTGCCGACCACCGCGGCGCCCTTTTCATCTATGCTGAGAGCATACTCTTTGCCCGCAGGCAGGGGAGGGAGGGCGGTATCGCCCAAGCGGAAGGTATGCTCAGCGCCCGCCTTAAGGGTCAGTTCGCTGTCCTCGCAGCAAAAGCGCTTCCAAAGGGTTTTCACGGTCTCGTTGTTCATTTTAGCATCGGCAACCGCGGTAACGTTGCCGATAAAGCAATAATTTTGGTTCATTTGATTCACCTCAATGCCATTATAACGCAGAACGCCAAATTCGGCAACCTATTATTTGATTAAAAAGGTGTAAAAAAGGAGAAGCATAAATGCTTCTCCCTGTAATTATTTTTCTTCGATCACGGCCTTGCCGCCCATGTAGGGACGGAGTGCTTCGGGGATGCGAACGCTGTATTTGCCGTCCTTATATTCGAGGTTGTTCTCCAAAAATGCGATCAGCATACGGGGAGGTGCAACCACGGTGTTGTTGAGGGTATGGGCCAGATACTTCTTGCCGTCCTCGCCCTTCACGCGGATGCCGAGGCGGCGGGCCTGGGCATCGCCCAGGTTGGAGCAGGAGCAGACCTCGAAATACTTCTGCTGCTTGGGAGACCACGCCTCTACGTCGTAGGAC
>JAFQKO010000135.1 GCA_017396865.1 Clostridia bacterium
GATGGTGAAGGGGGCGTGCTCATGGAAATAATTGGCAAGGATCACCGCGTCCATCCCGTGTTCGATGAAGGAATCAAAATCCTCGTAAAGAGCAACTCCGTTGCCCAGCTGCTTGGCGCCCTGCTCCAGACGATCGGGACGAAAATCGCAAAGGGCAACAATGTCGCAGTTGAGCAGCATAAAATTTTTGGCGATATCTACACCGCGTCCTGCACCGAATACACCGATTTTAATTCTGTTCATGGTAAAAGCTCCTTTATAAAATGAATAGTATCAGCATTCCGAAAAATGCAAAAACAACCGATAAAAGCTCCTGCTTGGAGGGTTTATTCTGCCCGAAAAAGCAGATCAGGGTGGAAACGATCATGACGCCGCCTGTTACCATGGGGTATTGTACCGAGGTTTCTACCTTTGCCAGCGCCACCACCAGCAGCAGATTGGCAATGCGATTGGCGGCTCCTGCCAACGCTCCGAATCCGAGGGAGGCGAAGGTCTCTTTTGTGGGTTCCTTTTTGCGAAAGAGGGGGAGCAACAGCGCCGCCAATGCCACCGTCCAAAGCGCACCCCAAATGGAATAGCTTTCGGCGGTTGCTTTCTCAAAGGGCAATTCGGTAAAAAGCTTGGAAAGTACGCCGGACATCCCGTTCAGAAGAAAGATGCCGATATAGTAGATGGTGCCGCCTTTGCCTTCGCCCCGCTTGATCGTCAGCAGCAGGGCGAGAACAATAAAGGCAAGGCAGAGACCTTTGGTGAGGGTGAACCTCTCGTTATAAAAAAGGATTCCCAGCAGAAAGGGCAAAACCATCCCGCCCAGCATGGAAAAAACGCTGTAAAGCGAAAGGTTGATCCGCCCCAGCGCTTTGAAAGCGCAGAAGGTAAAGCCAAACCCGTTAAGGGCAGAAAGCAACGCCATGAGAAGGGTGAAGGGGGTACATTCCAACTCAAATCGGTTGACGACTAACAAAATGATAACTCCCGCTGTTGCGCTGATCAGTGAAAACTGCAGGCTGATCTTGAGTGAATCGCCCCGAAGCCTTCGATATTGATCGTTAAAGGCGAAGCTTCCGCCGAATAATAAAACCGCAATTAAAATGAGTCCGTAATACATAATGCACCTCTTGCTTTCAGTGTAGCAAACCGAATGGGGGGGATCAATGGATTTTTTCCATGAAAACATTTGATTTAGTTAGAATTACCTTGATTTTAAATGAAAAATCGGTTATGATTTTTCAAAAGGAGGTGAGCAGAATGCAAGAACGTAATATTTGTAAGTTTATATCGGAGCCGATCAGTGAGCAACTTTTGGTCTCCCATTTTATCTTTGAAACGAAGCTTGATATGATGGGGCAGGGGATCACGTTAGAGCAACACCGTGCCATCCTGATGACGAAAGGATCGGGCGAACTGTTGATCGGTGGACATCGAATCGCTTGCTCGGTGGGCGATCTGATCTTCGGTTTTCGGGGAGAGCGGTTTCAAATGAAGGGGCATGCAGGGTGCGAGTTTTTGTATATCAGCTTTTGGGGTGCGCGTGCCGAGGAATTGTTCCGTCGGTTCAGCATCAAGCCTTTAAACCGTTGCTTCCGCGGCTTCGACGGGCTGATCCCTATTTGGCATGAGAGCCTTTCCCGCGCCTCGGAGGAAACCATTGATCTGGCCGCCGAGAGTATGCTGCTTTATACCTTTTCACGGCTTGTTTCGGAGGCGGGAGAGCAAAACGCGGTGATCAATCGGGTGATTGCATTTTCCGAAAAGAGGTTTACGGATCCTGCGCTGTCGCTTGCAACATTAGCAGAGGAACTGGGTTATAATGCAAAATACCTTTCCCATCTGTTCAAGGAACGGATGGGGCTTGGATATGCGGAGTATCTGCGCTCCCTGCGGGTCAAGTTTGCCGTTTCCCTGTTTGACCATGGAATCGATTCGGTTAAAAACGTGGCGGCACTCTCGGGCTTTTCCGATCCGCTCTATTTTTCCACTGTGTTTAAAAAGACCGTCGGCGTATCGCCGAAGGAGTATAAAACCAAAAAGTAACAGTGGGGTTAATTGGTCGTAGATGTAGGTGTGGCGGTCGTTAAAGAGGAGATCTCTTTGCCAATGGCCGCAATACCAACGTGTAAAGGATATCCCTTGACGATTGATGTCGGATATGCTATGATTCTTACGCATTGAGCGATATTCAGCAAAAAAATAGGAGCGCAAAATGAACTTCAAACGAACCAAGCATACCTGCTATTTTACCTATCTTGCCATGTCGTCGGCCTTTAGCCTGCCGCCGATGTTGTTTATGATCTTTCGGGAGCAGTACGGTATTTCGTATACTCTGCTCGGAACATTGGTGCTGGTCAATTTCTGCACCCAATTGACCATCGATCTGATCTTTTCTTTTTTTACAAAGTTTTTTAATATCCATAAAACCATTCGGACGATGCCGCTTTTAACCTCGGCGGGGTTCCTGATCTATGCGCTGGTACCGACCTTCTTTCCGCAGTTTGCCTACGTAGGGCTGCTGATCGGAACGGTGGTCTTTTCGGTGGCGGCGGGGCTTTGCGAGGTTTTGATCAGCCCGATCGTTGCGGCTCTGCCCTCGGAAAATCCCGAGCGGGATATGAGCATGCTCCATTCTCTGTATGCGTGGGGCGTGCTGACGGTGGTTTTGGTCAGCACCCTCTTTTTGCAGATTTTTGGTAATGAAAACTGGATGTACCTGACCGTCTTTTGGGCGCTGATTCCCATTTTTTCTGCGGTGCTGTTTTGCATTGTGCCGCTGCCCGAGATGGATATTTCCCATCAGCGGGGAAAGGCGGCGGGCAAGCGGCAGATGGGAATGGCCCTTTGCATCGCCTGCATCTTTTTGGGCAGTGCCGCCGAAAACGGCATGACCAATTGGATCTCGGCCTTTGCCGAGAGCGCCCTGCAGATCCCGAAGGCGCTGGGCGATATTCTGGGGCTTGCGTTGTTTGCCGTTCTGCTGGGCTCTGCCCGTACCCTCTATGCCAAATACGGCAAAAACATTATGCGGGTGTTGCTGTTCAGTGCGGCGGGGGCGATCGTTTGCTATCTGGTGGCAGGTCTTTCTCCCATTCCCGCTTTGTCGCTGGTCGCCTGTGTGCTTACCGGCTTTTGCACCTCCATGCTCTGGCCCGGCACCCTCATTTTGATGGAGGAAAAGCTTCCTGCCGTTGGAGTGACCGCCTATGCGCTGATGGCGGCGGGCGGCGATCTGGGCGGCTCGGTGGCGCCGCAGATGCTGGGCGGTATCGTGGACGGTGTTTCCGCCACCGAATGGGCGCACGGATTCTCTTCTTTAACGGCCGAACAGGTCGGCATGAAGGTGGGAATGCTGGTGGCGGTGATCTTCCCGATCCTTTGCTTTTTGCTGTTGCTTTATATGAAAAAGTACTTTAAAAATCAAAAAAATGAGAGTAATCAATCTTAAGTATTTGTAGGAGGAAATAAAATGACGGAAGTTATAACTGTTTCGGGATTAGGAATACTGATTTCCATTCTCGGTATCATCAATATGACGGGTAACATATCCTCTCTCCATTGGTATCATAGACAACGAGTTACAGAGGAAAACCGCAAGCCGTTCGGAAAACTCGTCGGCTTGGGAACACTGATTATTGGGCTTTCAATGATCGTGTTCGGGATTCTGCACTTCATTTTCGAACAAACACAATTTGAGGCTCTGTTAATTATCGGCGTGGTAGAATTGATTGCAAGTATCATCGCAGGAATGATCGTGAGCTTCTATGCAATGATAAAGTACAACGGCGGTATATTTTAATTGATCGAACGGATTTAGAGGATAAGATAAATATGAAACGGATGTGCAGAATTGTTGCACATCCGTTTCGCTTTTTTATTTTACTTCGATGAATGCAAAGCCGTAGGGAGGGAGCTCGGAGAGGGTGATGCGATCTCCCTCCAAGGCGGCGGTGCAGTTGACCGCTTCAACGGATCGATAGGGATGATCCAACTGCAAAACGGGATCGATGGCAGGATCGGCAAAGAAATTCCAAAGCCCGATCGCCATGGCCGTTTCCTTCTTTTTGCATTGTACGTAAAGGTTGGGATGGTCGGTCAGAAGGGCAACGGGCAGCTTCTCGCCGCTCAGCCACGGGGTCTGCGCGATATATTGCCGCTTGCGCTCATACTGCCGCAAAACGCTGTTGACAGCGGGTCGGAAGCCGTAGTTGCCAACGTGGTAATTCAGCACCAAAAATCGGCTTCCTGCGGCATTTTCATAGCGATAGGAAAGAGGGATGGTTTTGCCGTTTGCTTCGCCGTCGCTCAAAATTTCGGCCGATTTGCGAAGGTCTATATCGTAGGAGGGGATAGTGACGGTGGCGATGTAGTTGTCGTTGTATAAAAAGTGTTCTTCCGCGCATTTGACCTGCTCACCGATATGGGTAAGGCCCACGTCGATGCCCCGCTCGGTTAAGATCTTGGCGGCAACGGCATCGAGGATCAAGCCCTTTTTCAGCGCCTCGAGGGGGAGCTTGCGGGCGTTTTCGCCAAAGCAGATGCCGGTTACGCCGCTCCCCTCAAATACGGTGGGGATGGAGCAGGCCACCAGCGAGCGGGAGGCGGTGGGGTAGAAAAGATCCTGCAGCTCCTCGCCCGGGTCTTGGGCATCGGCTGCCTTTTGCATGGTTTGGTAAACCCGAACGCCGCAGGATGCTTTATCGCCGAAAAGGCGGTCAATCTCTTTATAGAAGGGGCGATTGCGCTCGTGCATTTTGGCATAGCCAAGCTCGTAATCGGCATTGGAATAATAATCAATGCCGTATTTTAAAATACCGTCGGTGCAGCCGCTGGCACGGATGGCGGTATCAAAGCCTTCGACAAAATTTGCGGGGCAGTTGATCCGCGGGCGGGGATAGGCATCCCCCTCGGCCATGATCTCGAGGTCGTCGTTGCGGGTCCATGCGCTCTCCATCCGCTCCAGCTCCACTACATCCTGCGGGGTGCAGTTGTAGCTTTTATTGACCGCCCAATAAGGCGCGCCGATCAGCCGAACGAAGGGCTTGGTGTTGCCCGCCATGATCTTGGCAAGCTCATAGGCATCGGTGCCGTCGATATCCCAGGAGGTCATGCAGGCGCAAGCCCCCAGCCGAATGGTGGGATCCACCCGATCCACCGCCGCCCGCATCTCCTTGGCAAAGAGACGGAAGCCGTCGCCGTTGATCTGCAGCCAAGCGTCGCGGTATTTGTTTTTGCCGCCCTTGAGGATCTGCTCCCGCACCAGCTCGCGGCTGCAGTTTTCGCCAACGATGTTGCGGATGGCATCCAGATGCAGATCGCAAAGGCAGGCGGGAGAGGGGCCGCCATGGTAACCGTAACGGAAATCATCGTCAAACATAATGAGGTCAACCCCCGTTGCGGCGATCTTTTCAAGATAGTTTCCCGCAAAGAGGCGGAATTCCTCGTCCAGCGGGCAGACGAAATCGGTAAAATCAGTTCCGTCGACTGCCTGCATCGGAATATAGCGATCGTTATTTACGACCCAGAAGGTCCAGGTCCATACCCCTACCTCAAAGCCCTGCTTTTTGAAATATTGCACGTTTTCACGCAGAGTTTCGAAGTTTTCTTTTTGCTTTTGGGGATCTAATTCATAGGTATCCATTGCCAAAAAGACCCGCTCGGCATCCAAGCGGTGCAGTTCTTCAACCAGCCGCTCTCTGCCGCTGCGGATCGTATGGGCGTTCATAACGGGAACGGAAATTTTATACATAATTCACCTCATAATAATACGGTATAGATCTCCTCACCGCCGTTGACGAAGAGTTCCATAATATATCCATCTCTTAATATTTTCAGATCGCGCAGTTCACCCCCGTAGACCAGCGGCTCGCGGTCGGTGCGCGCCACGGTGAAGCCGTGTTCGGTGCGGGTGAGGGCGGGGTCGCTGTCCTTGAGCAGGTGCTGTAGCTCTGCAACGGGATAGCCGCGTATCTTGCCGTCCTTGCAGGTGAGTTCCCGCGGAACAGACATACATCCTACGTCGCATTCTGCCCACCCCATATATTTCCAGCCGGGGATCCATGAAATTAAAAGGTTGCGCCCCTTATGGTCTTGAAAAACCTGCCCTGCGTATTGGTCGGGGCCTTTATCGATCTCGGCGACGGTAGTGGGTGTAAATTTGCCATCCTTAAAACTGCCGTACAGTACCGAAAACCAATGGTAGCCCTTGCGGCAGACAGAGGCGGTGAGCAGTACCTGATCCCCTGCGGGCAGGATGGAGGGGCATTCTGCATAGCGGCAATTTTCCCATTCGCTCATAATGCCGCAGTAGCGCCAATCCAAGAGATTTTCACTGCGGTATAGGAGCAGGTTTGCCGTTTGCTTTTCGGGGTTGCCCGATGCCATCACGCAGTAGTAAACACCGTTGATGCAGGTAACGGCGGGGTCGCGGAAATCAGGCCCGCCGTCGGCAGGAAAGTGGGGGATCACGGGGTTGCCTGCGTATTTTTCAAAGTGAATGCCGTCGGTGGAATAGGCCACGCTGACC